>JBHLLI010000052.1:0-26304 GCA_048885765.1 Candidatus Hermodarchaeota archaeon | reverse complement strand
AACAGCCCCTATTAGTCCATTTGATCTTGCTGATATCAAATGGTTCTTAAGTTGAGTAACATCATTAATTGACCAATTGATTATATTTGCCCTATATCCTTGGGTTTCGACGTCCTGTTTATATTGAGTAACATCAGAAGATAAACTAGAGTATATAGTTGAATTTACGTATATATGAACTAAATTTGATTGAGCAGACTGTTGTCCACCAAATATGATTAAAGAAAATGGAATTGTCGCTCCTACAAATATAATACATAAAACAAAAACAATAATTACTTTGTTACTTTTTCGCATATTTATTTCCTTCTCCAAAATTCGATTATTGAAATTATCTACGTTTTGAGTAAATTTTATTGTATTAGATATTTCAGAAATCTCTTTTTGCTATTATCATAAAGATTTAAATTAATGTATTTAAATTTTTATCAATATCTAAGATTATTTTACACGAAAGTAAATAAATGAGATTAAAATTGGGGCAATTTAAAACCCTTAAAAAGTTTTAAAAGAAACATTATCTCTTCTGAGGATTCGATAATTCTTTTCAAGTCAAAGGGGAAATTATTTATTTCTATATTTTGCCCTTTAGAAACCCTTTCAATCATTATCTTTATTATTTCTTTGTATTTTTTTATGGTTGTTTCTTCAGATTCTATTTCTGATATAACTTTCCAGGCTTTATCTAGTTTACCAATCAAAATACATGAAATTGAGGCTAATACATAGCTAAGAACGATGTGAGAATAACCAATCTTCTTTAAGTTAGCTGCTCTGTAATAATAACGATATAAATTATTAACCATTTCTCTTAGAAGAAAGTCTTTTGCATCATCAAGCTGTTCATAAAATTTAATACTTTCTAAAATTAGTGTAGCTGCTGTGAAAAATTGTTTGTTTTTTAAACCATCTTCAACGATCTTATTTAATCCTCTAATTATTTGATTAAAAATACCAAATCTATTGAATTCCAATCCCCCTTCAATTGCAACATCATAAGCATTTAAATAACTTTCTGTGGATTCATTAAAACTTCCAATTTTCCAATAGTTATCACCTGCTTCTACAAAATGCTTATATGCCATTTCAAAATTGTTCATTTCTTTAAAAACATTTGCTCCGTCAAAAAAATTAGAAGCGGCTTGGTTATAATCTTCGATTTTCTTTGAAAAATTACCCGCTAATACAAAACAAGATGCACATTCAATTAAATTGTTTTGAATGTCTTGATAACATAATCCGGCTCCTCTATAATACCGAGCAATTTTATAATAATTATCTGGTGTCTTTTCTAGGGTTTCTGCTAAGTCTATATATGCTCCTGCTTCTTTTTTAGAAAATATGGTGTATTGATCTTGTTTATCTAAAATTTTATACAAGTTTTTTAAGATCTGATAAATTTGGGCTAAGGTTAAATTGTCATTTTTTTCTTCAAACTGAGTTGCGAGTACGGAAAAGAATTCTACACCGTCCAAAGTGATATCTTGTGATTTATTGTAATCGTCGATTTCTTCATAACATGAACCTATTTGCTGATAAGAGAATGATAACATATCAAAAAAGTTATTTTTTTTTGAAATATCAATGACCTTTTCATAAAATTCTATAGCACTATTGAAATCAGAGAACTTTAAATATAAATCTGCAATATTTTGATAATTCTGAGCGATTTTTCGGGTTTCATTAAATTCTTTTAAAAGATCACTTTCTTGCTTTAAAAAATTTATACTATTTTTAATATGTCTTTTCTCTGATTGAAAATCTCCAATTTTTTCACGATAAATTTCTGCAATTCTTAAGTATAATTCAGCAATTTCATGTAATTTGGCTTGGAGTTTATAATCAACAATTTGTTTTTTGTACAATTCAATAGTTTTATTGTACAATTTAAGAGCTTCTGAAAATTCAATTATTTCCATCATTTCAGCTATAGAAAAGAGTAATTCTCCAGCTTCATAAAATTCCCCTGATTGAGCAATCTCATTGGTAAAATTGATTGACTCAGTTACCATCTCTTGAATTTTCTTTTTTTTTTCTACAGGATCTTTGATTTTTTTTATTTTAGATTCGTATTCTCTAAGTTTGTCCAAAAATTCAGTGTATTCTATGAATTCTTCTTCTTCAATAATTTTATTATCTCCTCAAAAAAGTAAAGCCTATATATAGAAATTAATGTAGAAATAAAAAAAATTGGATTTTAATTTGAGTTAATATAACGTAGTTAATTCAAAGATATATTATAATAATTGCTGAACAATTGAAAAAAGTTTAATAACCATTTCAAATCTACGAATTCATTACTTTCTAAAACGAATAAAACTAAAGAAATAATATTAAATATAATTACAACCATATAATAAATAGTTAAAAATATTAAATTGGTGTTTATCACAGAATGAAACAGATTAGTGAATTATTAGACACTGGGTTATACGAAACTTATAAACCAGAAAGAGCTATGACTGTTGCCGATTTATTGAAAGAACTCAACTTGGAAGATAAATATTTTGGAATTCTTGTAAATGGGAAAAAAGCAACTCCAGAGACGAAAATCGGTAGAGAAGACGAGATTATTATATTACCGCACATAGCAGGAGGAATTTAAATAATTAAATCCTTTTTTATCATCTTCTTTTTCATAAGTTTATTTAGATCTATTTAAGTTCAATTTTTAATAGATCTTCCGCTAAAATAGTATTAGGAAAGATTTCTTTAGCCTCTTCTAATAATATTAAAGCATCGTGTTGGTATCTAGCGGAGATATGGGTTAAAATGAGACTCTTTGCATTCATTTTTTTTGCATCAATAGCAGCATCTACTGATGTAGAATGTTTTTTCTCTTCAGCAGTTTTTGCCAAAGATTTAGCAAAAGTTGCCTCGTGAATTAAAATATCTGAATCCCTACCCAGTTCTATCAACGATTCGCAAGGTTTTAAATCTCCAGAATAACATATTTTTCTTCCTGGTTTCTGGGGCCCAACAATTCCCTCTTTAACCGGATCAATTGATTTACCATTTAGTTCGATTGTTGTTCCTTCCTGCAATTTTTTCCAAAGGTTACTTTCAGGAATTCCTAGGTTTCTGGCACGTTCAGGATCAAATTTACCATATCTAGGTTTTTCGATAAATGCATATGCGTAAGTAATTATGGAATGATCTACAACAGCATATTTTATAGAAAAATATTTTGAGTTAAAAATTGTATCATCCTCGATTCTATGAGTTCTTTTCGGTATTTCAGATTCTAAACCCTCAAACTCTATTAATTTCTGATTTTGATAATCAATTTCCACAATCTTAATTGGATAATCCGTTTTTAAACCAACAATTTTCCTATGGATATACAAATAGAGAAAAAGATTTGGAGGCCCAAATATTATCATTGGAGCAGTCCTACCATTTAGACTTAAACGAAATAGGAAGGGAGGAAGCCCTAGAAGATGATCCCCATGAAAATGTGTGATAAAAATTTTCATCGCCTTATTAAATTTTAAGCCCGCTTCAGCAAATTTTCGCTGGAAATCTTCTCCGCAGTCAAATAAAAGAACTTGATTTCTATATTTTAATGCTACAGAGGGTAAGTTTCTTTCTTTAAGGGGAGTTGCGGCTGAACTCCCTAATATAATAAGTTCCATTATAATAAGTTTATATTCTTTTTCTTAACTGAGAAATCTCTAATTTTTGTTCATTATTCAATTTTTCTAAATTTTCAAGCCTATTCTTAAGTTCCCTGACTCTTAAATCTAAGTTAGGATCTTCTCTCATCTGTGGTGCTTGAGTCTGAATATTAAAACTGTCCAATTGCCGTTGAAAATCATTGAGCTTTTCCTCTTTTAACCTTAATTGATTTTCTAATTGTCTATACTTTCCTTTTATTTGCACTGCTTCATTTTTAATTGTCTCAATTTCTTCTTCTTTTGTTTTTAATTGCTTTTGAAGAAAGATTGCTAAATCTCTTTGCATTTTGAGTTTTCCTTCTATTTCACCTTGAGGTTGCACATCCTCAACAGGTTTAACTTCTTGAAGATTTTTTAATTCAATCTCTAATGTTTGTATTCGTTGTTTTGCTTTATTTAGTTTATTTTGGAGATCTTCCTGTAAAGTTTTCATCATTTCAGATGGTATAATATCATCTTGCTCAAAATTCGCAACAATTTTTGCTTTTTGTAATGACATAATTTCTTTCTTCAATTCTTTAATTTCATCATCCCTTTTTTTTACCAGATCTTTTTGTTCGTTGATCTCTTTTTTAAACTCTTTCACTTTTGCAATATCTTTTTCATATTTTTTTGTTCTTTTATCCGATTTTACGATTTTTAGTTTTAAATCTGCTATTTGTTTTTTAGATTTAGTTAATTGATCTTGGAGATCTTCAATTAACTCTTTTTTTATTGAATCTGTGCCTTTTTTACCAGAATCAGCATCAAGTTCTTTTAATTTCTCTTTTAAATCTAAATTTTCTGATTTTAACTTTCCAATCTCTTCTTCTTTTAGATTCAATTGTTCGCTTAAATCTTCTTTTCCAAGATTCTGAGATCTTAATTTATTAATTATTGAACGATAATTATTAACTTTGTCTTGTAGTTCTTTTACTAACGCATTAAGAGGGGGTGTACTTCTTAGATCTTCAACTCTAATAACCGAAGATTCACCTTGCTGAGATTTAATTGCTTCTAATTCTTGTTGAAGCTGTACTTTCTCTTTTCTTAAAAATCCCATACTATTCTTTAATTCTCGAATTTGTCTGTCTTTTTCATCGAGTTCAATAGCTAATTTTGAATCTACCGCTTGTTGTTTCCTACTTTTCTTTTTTGTATCTTCTTCTGGAATAAGAGCTTCTAATCTCATAATATTATCTTCAAGTTCTTCAATTCTATCAAGTAGATTATGGATCTCCATATCTTTTCTCTCAAGTTCTACCTTTAAATCTTTGATCCGGGCTTTTAACGCATCTTCAGTCATTAAAAAGAATCACCTTTATATTAGAATAATACAATTTTAGAAATTAAAATTTAACCTATCAATCCCATATCCATCTTATCTTATTAATAAAATAAAAATGTTTAGTATAGACTAAAATCCTTAATAGAAAATTTATTAACTTTCTTGATTATAGGAAAAAGACTTAGGAAGTTAAAAACCATAAAAATTAAAAATAAAACTAAGAAGAATAAAAATGGGATGTATAGAGGAGGTAAGTAGACTTGCCTAAATAAAAATAATGAATTTACAATCATTCCAATTGCTAGACTTAATAACAAAGAAGGAAATATAACAAACATTGACTCTGTAAAAAGGATTTTTTTTAATGATCGAGTTTTTGAACCGATTGCTCGCATAATAAGAAAGTCTTGAGCTTTCTCTAAGATCCCTGATTTTTGATAATTGTACAATGATAAAATTGCAATAGTAGAGATCACAATGATTAATATTATTGGGTAAACAGATAGAGAGCTCACGAAATTTAAATTTGCTTGGAATGCTTGATCTAATCTTAAATGGGTAAATTTTTCTCCAATTGAATTAGTCACATTTTCGAGGATTTCACTCATTCCTTCATAGGTTCCAGGGCTGAGCTTTAACATAACTAAATTAACCTCATCATTAATGAGGTTTAATAAATCCCTTGATTCATTAATACCTATATATCCACACCACCCAGAATAAAAGCTATCGATAACAATTCCAGCAATATGGAATACTTTGCCAAGACCAGTAAGTTCTAATCTTTGGAGTAATGGAAAATCAAAAAAATTGTGAGCTAATCCATCAGCAATAGTCATATTATCATAAGCATCCTCTTCAGTAAAAAATTCTCCTTCGAGTTCAAAAGTTTGGATTAAATTTTCAGGATTCACTCCAATTAGAGGAATAATCCCTTCTCGACCTGGGACTTGACCAACTGTTATATAATTACCATCTTCATCAATATAGGTTCCAGTAAGCTCCTCAACATTATAAAAACTTATAATTCTTTCATCAATTTTTTCAATTTCTTCAATACTGTCTAACATTTGAATATCACTCAAATTAAAGAAGTATTGTGAATCTGTGAAATTTATGCTTGCATCATCTATTAATAGAGATGGATCAGAAAACATCTTGTACATTAAGGAATAGTTGTATACAACATCTTCATGCCCTATAATTACAATATTTTCACTTTGCGATTTATGTATCCATTCTTGAGAAGATATATTGAGTACAATTGTTCCTAATCCTAGCGTAAATATTAACAAACCAATAATAGAAAACAGAATTAAATATCTCTTAAATTCACCCTTTTTTCTCATTGTATTAACAACAGCAATTTTAATATTAAATCCAAATGAAGTTAACCATTTTGGAACGAGGTTTAAAGGTTTTCCTGCATTATAGTTATAAGGAATGTCTTTAGAGAAAGTTTGGATTATCTTTTGCTTCCCAATTTTCCTTAATGCATAACCAGTCACAAAAAAAATACCAATTAAACAAGAGAAAAAAATAAATGAAGTATAGAGGAAATCAAATTGAAATACAATCGGGAAATTCAAAGTAGACAAAATTAAAGCAAATATTCCAAATATTATTAATCCCAAAATTAAACCTAATGCAAAACCAAGAAAAAATAATATGTAAACTTCAAGTAAATAAAAGCTATATAACCTGCGAGGGAGTGTTCCTAAAGATTTCATTATTGCTATGTCTTTCTTTTTGGAAATAATTAATGTAGTGCTTACTCCAATTACTATACCAATAGTTAATACTATCAATAAAATCTGAATTAAGCTATTAAACTGTCTATAGGCTAGACTAATTCCACTTGAGAAATAATATGCGTTTAGAAATGAAGGTTGAATAAAAATATTTAATCCTAGGGAGGAAGAAAAATAAATTAAAAATTCTGTAACTGTGACAGTTAAAATTATGATAATTAAAAATGGATAATTCGATTTTTTTTTCCGATATAAGTCTTTTAATGCAAAATCTAATGAGGACATATTTACTATTATTTTTAATCTGATTTTCTTATTATTTCTTCATTTATAATCTTACCATCATCAAAAGAAAGAATTCTATCAGCTAAATTTATTAAATAATCATCGTGTGTTGCGATGATAATTGTTCTAACATCGTCTTTTAAATCTTTAAAAAGATCTCTAATAAATTGGCTTGTTTTTTTATCTAAATTCGCTGTAGGCTCATCAGCTAATATCATGGGGGGATCGTTTGCTAGTGCCCTTGCTATGGCAACTCTCTGTTGTTCTCCAGCAGAAAGTTGAAAGGGTAAGTGTTCTCTCCTATCAAGAAGACTCATTTTTCTTAATAATTCTTCTGCACGTTTTCTTTGTTCCTTAAAAGCTACTCCAGAAAGATTCATTGGAAACATAACATTTTCCTCAGCTGTGAGAGTACTAATAAGGTTATAATTTTGAAATACAAAACCTGTATTTAAAAGTCTCCATGTTGTTAATGATTCTTCCTCCATATCTGAAATTTTTACTCCAAATGAATAAAGAATTCCATTATTCGGTGAATCCAAACCTCCTATTAAATTTAAGAATGAGGTCTTGCCTGCACCACTTGGGCCTTTAATTACTAAGAATTCTCCATTTTGAATTGTTAAAGATACATTATCAACGGCTCGAACAATAAAATCTCCAATTTCATAATCTTTAAATAGCCCTTCACACACTATGGCATATTCAGCACTTATCTCTTTGATAATATTGCTTTCTGAGATAGATCTATCCCCTTTTACGGATTTCTCTTGTTCAATATCTTCTAATGAATTATCTATATCTGGCACGATGAAAATAATTATTATTTATTTAAATTATTGGTGCCAAAATTAATTATTTGTAATGATAGTCTGAAAAATATTTTTAGAAAATAATGAAAATTTCCATAATTAATTTTAAGATACATCAGCGATTCTTAAATTAACTTTAAATATTAAAGTATCATACTTATACAATAGAGGGAAGATTGAGAAAATACAAATAATATCCCCTAAGGAAAAAAGGGAATCCCTTTTTCGTGGAATTTCCTAATTAAAATGGTAACTAAACTAAATTTTACAAAATCTTATACAAACGTGTTGAGATTTTGTTTTTTTCTCATCTCCCTCTCTCTCTTTTTAATTTTTTGAACTTATGTAATTTATACTTAATATATTTTTATTAAAATAAGATTTAAAGGAAAAATTTAATTTACTTTAATATTAATTACCATTTATAGAAGACACAGAAAGGAGATTATAGTGGATTTCGAAAAATTAACTGATTTGGTTATTGAATTAGAGGTAGATGACATTGCTGATGCAATAAAAGAAGCATTAGATGAAGGAAAGGATGCATTTGATATTTTAAATGCTTTAACAATGGGTATGGATGAGGTTGGACGCCGTTATGAGGAAAAAGAATATTATTTAACCGAACTTGTGTTAGCTGGAGAAACAATGAAGGAAGCTTTCAGTATTTTGAAACCCGTTTTAGCTGCGTCAGATAAATCGGATGATAAGGTGAAAATAATTCTAGCTACAGTTAAAGGAGATAATCATGACATTGGAAAGAATATACTAGGATCACTTCTTTTAAGTTCTGGTTTTGAGCTATTTGATTTGGGGATGGATGTTGATGAAAACACAGTAGTACAAAAAGTAAAAGAAACAGGAGCTACAATAGTCGCATTGAGTTCTTTATTAACGATGACAGTAGAACATATAAAAGTTGTTCATGAAGCTTTACAAGCAGCAGGACTTCGAGACAAAGTTAAACTAATCGTTGGAGGAGCCCCATTAAATATGGAGCTTGCAAAAAAACTCGGTGCAGATGATTTTGCTGATGACGCGGTAGATGGAGTGAAACATATTAAAAAGCTTGCTGGAATAAAATGAACTTTTTCTTCTTATTTTGCGTTTTTTTTCTTTTTATTGTTTAATAGTAGTTAGATCTCAAGAATTTATAAATTATAAATTCCTTTTTCTATGTATTTTATACATCTTTCTTAGTTATTATTAAAGTATGTTAAATTATAATCCGAAGATTTATACTCTTTTTATACTGTTTTTAAATTAGAATAGTTCTCAGGAGGTTTAAAAAGTGAATGAAGAACAAAGTGAAGAAATAAAAATTGAAAGTGAATTAGATACACGCGGACTATATTGCCCAGAACCCTTATTTGAAGTCAGAAATTTAAGTGAAACTTTAAGTGTAGGGCAATGTTTTAAGGTTCTTGCTGATGATCCCGCAGCAGAAGAAGATCTTAAAAGGTGGGCTAAAAGAACTGATACAAAGGTAGTAGAATTTAAAAAAGATGGCGAAGATTTAATATTTGTATTTAAAAAAACGAAATGAATAAGAGTGAAAAAAGTTGAGTGTATATTTAGATTACCAAGCTGCAAAACCGGTGGATCCTCGAGTTTTTGAGGCTATGAAACCATATTTCACAAATGATTTTGGAAATCCATCATCTTTACATAATTTTGGATACCATGCGACTAATTCTTTAGAAAAAGCTCGTCATAAAATAGCTGAGTTCATTAATGCTCCAAGTCCCGATAACATCATTTTTACTTCTGGAGCTACTGAATCAAATAATCTAGGGATAATTGGCGGAGCGCTTCGAAATCGGAAAAAAGGTAATCATGTTATCATCTCTGAAATTGAACACATCTCCATATTAAATATTGGCAAATATTTAGAAAGACAAGGATTTAGAGTGAGTAGAGTTCCTGTCGACCGATTTGGAATTATCAATCTAGCTAAATTAGAACGATTAATATCAGATGAGACAATTTTAATATCGATATCTACAGCTAGTAATGAAATAGGCTCAATTCAGCCAATAGAGGATATTGCTGAAATTGCACAGGAAAAAAATATATGGTTTCATTCTGATGCAGTAGCATCTGAAAGTACCATTCCTATTGATGTTCAAAAAGTTCCTTTTGGCTTATTGACTTTATCTTCCAATGATATCTATGGTCCAAGGGGTGTAGGCGCTTTATATCTTAAGAAAGGAGTAAGAGTTAACCCGATCCTTATTGGAGGAGGTCAAGAGAGTGGTATAAGGTCTGGATCTGAAAATATGCCAGGGATAATTGGATTTGCTAAAGCGGCGGAAATAATGAAGGCAGAAATAAAGGAAGAAGCTGCCAAATTAAAAGTTTTGAGAGACAAATTAATAAGGGAAGTTCTAAAAATCCCTAAATCATATTTGAATGGTCATCCTGAGAAAAGGACGCCCCATAATGCTAATTTCCGGTTTGATTATATTGAAGGTGAATCATTACTTCTTTCGTTAAAAGATGAAAAGGTGGAGGTAGCTACGGGTTCTGCGTGTTCTTCAAAGACCTTAGAGCCATCCCATACGCTTATCTCATGTGGTTTGTTACATGAAGAAGCCCATGGGAGTTTATTGCTATCTTTAGGAAGATTTACTGAAGAAAAAGATATTGATAAAATCATAGAGGTATTACCGGGAATTGTAAGAAGGTTAAGAATTTTATCACCACTTACACCTTCAGATTTATTAAAAAAATTACAAAAGGAGGAAAATTAAATGAGTGTACACAAATATAGTGATAAAGTAATGGATCATTTTCGAAACCCACGAAATGTAGGGACAATTGAGAATCCAGATGGATATGGAAAAGTTGGGAATCCCGTATGTGGAGACTTAATGGAAATGTTTTTAAAAATAGGGAAGAATGATAAAGGCGAAGATATAATTGAGGATATTAAATTTAAAACTTTTGGTTGTGGTTCTGCCGTTTCCACTTCCTCGATGGTAACTGAAATGGCTAAGGGAATGACACTTGACGATGCATATAATATTACACGAAGCGATGTAGCCGAGGAATTAGATGGACTACCTCCTATCAAAATGCATTGCTCAAATCTAGCAGCAGATGCTTTAAAAGCTGCAATTAATAATTATCGAGAGGGTACGAAACCAGATGTCGAAATAGTTACTTCTTGCCAGTTAGAAGTTCGAGTGATTCTAGGAGTTGAGGAATTTAAAGGGAATGGTGTATATTTAGAAGTACCTGATCTTGAGGAACTAAGAGAGAAGAGAACATTGATTGTTGATACTGGTGATGAATCTTTAGAATTAGCTCTCAAATTAACTGAATATACAGGAAGAGTTATATTGGTTACCTCTGCAAAAGAAATCCCAGGAACTGTAGAAATCGCAAAAAAACTAAAACATTCTGATGTAAAGATATTAAATGAATCAGAATTGAATGAGATAAAAGGGGAGTTGGGTGAAGTAGAAAAAGTAGTGATACATGATTTCGATGAAGATGAAAATTACGAGCTATTTGTAGATGCTGTAATAATACTAGATTATAGAGGTTAATTTTTTTTTTTTTTCATTGATTCTAAAATATAATCTGTTATATATTTGCTATCTTTATCCAATTGATTCTTATAATTAACGTATCTAAAATTAAACACACACAAAGGACAAGATGTGGCTATTTCTTTAGTTGCTATATTAGAAAATAATTCTTTTCCAATTTTTATACAGATATTACTATCAACCCCTCTAATTCCAGAACCAGCGCCACAACAAGGAGTATCTTCAGGATTAAGAGCCAAATCTTTTAATTCTAAACCACTTTTTTTTAAAAGTTCTCGAGGCTCAGTATAAAGAGGACCACTTTTGTTCTTTCTTCCTAATCTGCAGGGGTCATGATATGTAATTGATCTGTTTAATGAATTTAATTTAATCTTTCCCTTTTTTTCTAGATCGTGAATAACTTCAATTATATGCTTAATTTTAAGATTGAAATCTCCAAAATATTTTCTATAAACTTTATCAAATGCATATAAACAACCTCCGCATGTCACAATCAAGTTTTTTACTCCTATTTTATTAAAGTTTTCAACGTTATCTTTAAATATTTTCATAGCTAGTTTAATATTCCCCGCAGAATATACATATTCTCCACAACATGGTTCCTCTTTCAAAATTTTAAAATCATAACCTGCAAGTTTTAATATTTCATAAGGGGCAAGAGCACTCTCTTTTACTCGAAATGACGACATGCATCCTAAAAACAACAGAGTATCTGAATTCTTATTTTCAAACTGTTCTTCTTCTTTGTATTTGTTGGGTAACCAATTTAATCTGTCCTCTGGTTCTCCTCCAACAGAGTTGTCTTTTTGAACAATTCCTTTAATTATTTTATTATGTACTTCTAAAGGTGCTTGCTTTTTTTCTACAAGGATAATTTTTGAAGAATGAATAATTTCTGATATTGGAATATTTTGTTGACAAGTTAAATCACATAATCCACATAATGTACAAGTATAAAGTCCAATAACTTCATTTTCAGCAATAGAATTATTAGAAAAAACTTTTTTAGCTATTTTTAGCCTACCATTGGGTGATTTAATCTCATCAAAAGTGACCTTGTAGGTATCACATACTTCCATACAATCCTTACAATCTACACATGAATTTATTTGTGTCAATAATTTGTTTATATCCATTTTCTCATCGTAAATAATAATATTGGATTATTTAGTAATTTTACTAACTTAAAATGACCAAATTTATATTAATTCCTTTCTAAAAAAAGTTAAGATAAACGATATTTTATGATAAAATTGGTAATGGTTATGAAAAGAGTAGTGATTGTTGGTGGAGTTGCAGGAGGAGCTTCAACTGCAGCAAGATTAAGAAGATTAAGAGAAGAGTTTGACATAATTATGCTTGATCGCGGTCCATACGTTTCCTTCGCAAATTGTGGGTTACCCTATTATATTGGAAATATAATCAAAGATCGTGAATCTTTAGAATTAGTTACTCCAGAAAGATTTCTTGAGAGGTTTAATATTGATGTTCGGGTTAATAACGAAGTAGTTTCTATAAGTAAAGAGGAAAAAAAAGTTATAGTAAAGGATTTAAAACATTTTAATGAATATACAATTGAATATGATTATTTAGTCCTAGCTACTGGTTCAAAACCAATAGTTCCTTCATTTAACGGACTCGATAAAGTTCCTTATTTTACAGTATGGACAATTCCAGATGCTATAAAAATTCGTGAATTTGTAGAAAAATCTCATATTAAACAGGCAGTTGTGGTTGGGGGAGGCTTTATTGGGTTAGAAATGGCAGAAAATCTAGCACAAAAAGGAGTCAAAGTCAAGATCATTGAAATGTTGGATCAAGTCATGCCCCCTATTGATAAGGAAATTGCTCAATTTATCCATCAAGAGTTAATATTAAATGGTGTTTGTTTAGTTTTAGAAGATCCAGTCGATTCTTTTGGTAGAAGTGAAAATGATAAACCTTTTGTTAAGACAAAAAGTGGCAGGATAATAGAAACGGATTTAATCATATTATCAATTGGAATAAGACCAGAAAGTACATTGGCTAAAGAGGCTAAATTAGATGTTAATGAAAGAGGATATGTTGTAGTAAATAATAAAATGCAAACATCTAATCCGAATATATATGCTGTGGGTGATATAGTTCAATTGGAACATTTTCAAACTAAAAAACCAATATCAATTGCATTAGCTGGGCCTGCAAACAAACAAGGAAGAATAGCAGCAGATAATATTGCCGGAAAAGTTTCAGAATATAAAGGAGCTCTAGGAGCATCAGTCGTCAAAGTTTTTGATCTAACAGTTGCTTCCGTGGGCCTAACTGAGAAACAGTTAACTAGTCTTGATTTAAAATATAACAAAATCTATATCCATCCAAATAATCATGCAGGATATTATCCTGGAGCAATACCAATAACATTAAAATTGATATTTGAGCTTCCTACAGGTAAAATTCTTGGAGCACAAGCTGTTGGAGGTCCAGGTACTGAGAAAAGAATTGATGTGATCTCGACGGTAATACAATTTAATGGAACTGTATTTGACTTAGAAGAACTGGAGTTAACTTATGCTCCTCCTTATGGTTCTGCCAAGGATCCTGTAAACATGGCAGGTTTTGTTGCATCTAATTATCTGAGAAATGATATGCCGATTTTTCATTGGCATGATTTTACTGATATCAGAAATAATGGAAGCATTTTATTAGATGTTCGAACTAAAGATGAGTTTTCTGCTAGATCCATTGAGGGGTCAATAAATATTCCAATTGAAGAACTAAGAGACAGAATAAAAGAAATTTCAAATAACAAACCGATTTATGTTTATTGCGAAGTAGGTTATAGAAGCTACTTAGCATTAAGAATTCTATTACAAAGTGGGTTTAAGGAAGCTTATGAATTAACCGGAGGTTTCAAAATTTATGAAATGGCAAATGCAACCACAGAAGAAATAATGGCGGCATGTGGAGGATCTGAAAATGTTATTGAAGAATATGTACATGAAAAGGCTACTGAAAGTAAAGATTACATTGAAGTGGATGCTTGTGGACTTTCATGTCCTGGTCCTTTAAATGCTTTAATTAAAGGACTTGAAACATTGCCAGAAAATAAGAAATTAAAAGTTTATGCTACTGATCCGGGATTTAAATCTAGTGTCGAAGCATATTCTAAATTAAATGAAGCTATAAATTTATTACATCTTGGAAAAGAAAAGGGGATGTTAGTTGCTACGTTAGAAAAAGTGCAACCAATTGAAATAATAGCACCTCCTAAAAAGAAAACAAGAAAAGAATTGAGAACTCCTGATGCTCCTCCAGTTTCAGATATTAGTGTTGACGAGCTTTTTGAACGAATTGGCACAGAAGACGAACCACCCCTTATGATTGATGTTCGATCACCACAAGAATATCATAATCCACATGGTCATATTAAAAATACTAAATTAATTCCTCTAGGAGAGCTGTTAAATAATCCAGAGGTTATTAAGGAGTATAAGGATGAAGAAATAATCTCAATATGCCACTCAGGTTCTCGTTCTATGATGGCAGCTCAAATATTAGCACAAGCGGGATTTAAAGATGTTCGGAATTTGACAGGTGGAATGATGATGTGGCATAGAAAAGGTTATCCTGTAGAGTTGGAAGAAAGTAGAATGTCAGATACTTATTATTAATTCCTCTTTTTTCATTGGCAAATTAAATAGGAAAAATTCTCATATTTTTCTTTAACATCCGTTTTCCAGCTTCGATCATGCCCATACGATCATGATCAATACCAAATTCTAAGTATTCAATACATGTTCTACAATAGAGAAATTTCATCCGAGATAGTAAAGATGGATCATCAGAATACTCATATTTTAAAAGGAGTGTGTCTAGAAATTCAGGACCTTCATCGAAGAATTGGAGGTCATATGCAGGATCATATATAGAACATTCCTCAAAATCAATGATGCCTGTGATTTCTGGTATAGTGGTATTAGAATTCACTAGAATGTTTGAAGTATCGAAATCTCCATGGATGAGATTTGGTGAGAAATGAAAATTTTTTTCATTCGAAAGGAAATCATCAAAAACTCTTTCTAACCATTCTTCTTCAAAGGGCTTTATTTCTGAGAAAACTATTTTCCTCAATCTCTCTAGTCTTTTTATCCAGTAGTGCTTGTACGAATCTCCTCTCAATGGTTCCCGTATTTGAAATAATTCAGTAAACCTTTTACAGATCGATTTTGAATGTAAAACATTTAGAAAAGATGCTACTTGTTCAGCTATTTTCTGTCTATAAGATGTATCAGTCTTAGAAAATATACTCGAAAGGGATACTCCGGGAATCTTTTCATATCCGATGAATGGAAAATCCTCAATTAGGGAAATGAATAAAGGCTGTGGAATGGGTATTGAAATATGATTTTTTAGAAAATTCAATATGCTAGATTCCTTTTGGATTAAATCAACGCCTTTTTCATTTCTGAATAATCGATCTGGAATTCTAAATATGTATTTCATTTTAACTTCGAAAACATTATAAGTTCCGTGATACAGGAATTTAATTTGATTTTTTGATATGTTCGGAAAAAATTTTGAAAATTCTTTAATCACTTGATTTATATCCACATCACTCGGATTTGATTCCTCATAACCGATCATATTATGAAGGTAAAATTAGAATAGTTTATTATGACTTTTATTGTATACATATCAAATATGCTTTTTCTTTAAATTATAAGTAAAAAAGTTAAAATAAAGGCGAAATGTTATTAATCCAGAGATATTCATATATTAAGAAAATTCCAATAAAAAAAATAGAGGCTAAAATTATGAAAGAAACCGCTAAAAAATTATATACAGCATATGTTGGTGAATCCCAGGCTAGAAACCGATACAACTATTTCTCTAAAGTAGCAAAAAAAGAAGGATATGGGTTGATTTCTAAGATTTTTGATGAAACATCAGATCAAGAAAAGGAGCATGGCAGTTGGTTCTATAAAATGCTCCAGCAATTTAAAAAGGAAGAAGATTTTGATGAAATGAAAGTATTACCAGATGCTGAATTCCCAACTACTCTTGGAACTACAATTGAAAATCTAAAATCTGCTATAGCGGGAGAAAATATGGAATGGCAAACACTTTATCCTGATATTGCAGAAACCTCAGAAAAGGAAGGATATCCTGACATCGCAAAAAGAGTAAAGGCAATTATTACAGCTGAGAAACATCATTCTGAGAGATATGGTAAATTGCTTAAGTTAGTTGGTGATGATGCTTTCTTTAAACGAGGACAAAAAATTGTCTGGGTTTGTATGGAATGCGGGTATGAAGTAGAAATGGATGAATTGCCAGAAGACTTCAAATGTCCATCTTGTGATCATCCACGGGCTTATTATAGAAAGAAATGTGAAGATTTCTAAAAAAAATTGATGAATTTTTAATTTAAAATCAAAATTTTTAAAAATTAACACTACTGAATTAGAAACAAAAAAGTATGATTTTGTGAAGAAAAATGAAGGAAAAGGAAATCTATAGGTGCTCGATTTGCGGTAAGGTTATAGAAATATTAAATCCTGGTGTCCCGGAAACAATCTGTTGCAGTGAACCCATGAAATTAATGGAGGAACAAACCACTGATTGGAAAACAGAAAAACATGTTCCTAAAATTACTGTTGATGGTAATAAGGTCACTGTTGACGTTGGAATTTCAATGGGAACTCCTCATCCTATGACTGACGAGCACTATATAATGTGGATTGAAATAATTTGTAAAGATGGCTGCTACGAAAGAAGATTCTTGAAGCCTGGTATGGAACCTAAGGCAACCTTTACTGTTGCCAATCCAGAAGGTCTATGGGCTCGAGAATATTGTAATTTACACTTTTTATGGAAGAGTTAAATTCTAAAATTTTTTTTTTATTTTTTTTTAAGATTTCAAAATCGTAAAATGGTTGAAATCAACACTTTTAATTTTATTCTACTCATTACTTAAAATATGACAAAAAATTCTGAAGATATTCAACAGGATAAGAATGATATTAGCAGTCCAACGTGTTTTAAATGTGATAGCACTAATCATTGCTCGAGAGGTAAGCCAAATAAATCGATTGGAAATTGTCCTATGATAATAAATCCTGAAATAGCAAAGGAAGTAAAAGATATATATGATACTGATGAATTTGTAAAAAATTCTATAAAAGTGGCATCTATTGTGGAAGCTCAAGGATATATTCATTGGCCTCGACTTAAAGACACCATTGAATATGCAAAAGGTATGAAATATACAAAATTAGGAATCGCTTCATGTGTGGGACTTCAGAAAGAAGCAGAACTAACCGCAGAAATCTTAGAGAAATATGGATTTCAAGTATATTCTGTTTGTTGTAAGACTGGAGCTATTCCAAAGACTAACTTTGGGGTTCCAAAAGAATTTACTATGATGTCTAAGACAGGATATCCAATTGGATTCGTTAACTGTAATCCTGTGGCCCAAGCATTATTATTAAATAAAGCAAAGACAGATATGAACATCATAATAGGATTATGCGTAGGACATGATATTACTTTCACTCATTTATCAGACGCGCCAGTTACCACTTTCATTGCAAAAGATAGGTCAAATCCTCACAACCCCGCAACTATCTTGTATACGCACTATGGAAAGTCTTTTATTGAAAAAGATTTAAAAACACTTAGTGGAAATTCTAAATCTTAAATCTACATTTTTTTTTTCTTAGATTTTGATTCATAGATTCACTTTTAGCATGAAACTTCAGTATTAGTTCATCATATCAATCTATTTATAACGTTGATAATTTTAAAGCGTAATTAAATAGAAAAAATGATAATCTATGAAGAATATAATCTGCACATATGACAAAAATACCAAACTTAACTATAAAATTTATGATTTAATTGCCCAATGTTTAAATGGGTTTGATAGATTTTTAAAGGACTTAAATGCTAAGATACCTGATTCTTTTAATGTAATAGTTGAAAATTTAAAAGATTTCTATGAAAAGATTGAAAACTATGATGTTTCTTTCAAATCCGATTTTGAATTCCTAAACCAATATCCCACTTTGGTAAATGGAAGTAAAAATCATGTGTTATCTCTTGTAAATTATAGTAAATATAATCCTACTTCAATTAACGATGAAATTGAAATTTATACTTCAGATCTTGTACGTACTTTCACCCATTTTGAATATTTTCTAATGGAATCACTCTTAAAAATAATGACTCGGGATGAAGCAATTGAATATATTAAAAAATTATCAGATGAAATTTCACTCTCAAGAAGGAATCCAGAAAATTATGTTGATTCATTTGAAGAATCTACAGAACGTTTCAAAAATAATTTGGGAAGATGGAGAATGCAAGAATGTATTACTGGCCCATTAAATGAAGAAAAATTGCTTTATAAGGTTAAGAAGTGTGAATGGGCTGAAGCATTAAAGAAATTTGATTCAGAATTGTGTTATGCTATGCTTTGTTATTCTGATTTTCAAGGAGCGCAAAATCTGAATCCTAATTTCATCCTTACGAGAACTAAAACTTTGATGATGGGGGATGATTATTGCGATTTTTGTTATCATGATACACGTAGAGATAAAGATTTGAACCATCCTTCTGAAAGCAAATTCGAAGGATTGGGATAATTGATTTCTTTTTAATTTTTATTTTAAAATAACCAAATTTTAAGCTTTTAAAATACAAATGCAAATATTAAAATGAATTGAATATATGTATTGAAGAGAAAAAATGATCTTCTTCTTACAGTTATTTGTAATTTTCTGTTTTATTATTGTAATCATTGCTCTTTTTCGCGAAAAAACAGATTTTCTGACTTATAGCGTTTTAGCAATGTTAGCTGCTGCTACAGCTACTTTTATATTTTCCCCGACACCAATTCCTATTGAAGATTTCATTTTAGCAATAGATTGGCCTGTTATTTTTTTCCTAATATCAGTTTTTACAATAGTAGCCATATTAGAAGAACAATTGATATTTCAAGAAATTGCTTCAAGAATAACGAAGAAATTTCACACTAATACTCGTAGATTTTTTTGGGTAATCTGTTTAATTTCAACGTTCAGCGCTGCCTTTATAGAAGATATTTCAGTGGCTGTGATCTTTATACCTATGATTATAATTACAAGTGAAAAAATGAAAATTAATCCAACTCCTATATTGTTGGGAATGACTATTTGTATCAATCTTGCAGCTACTCTAACTCCCTTTGGTTCGGCACAGAATATATTAATAGCCAGTAAATTTGCACTATCAACAGTTTGGTTTTTTGTTAGCTTATCAATTTATTTCGTAATAGCAACATTTTTGACTCTATTTCTATTAGATTATTTTATTCTTAAAAAAAATCTAAAAGAAATTTGGATTCCTCATTGTAATGAATTTGATGAATCTATAGAAATTGAGCATATTGAGGAACATGAATTAATAATTTTAGAAGAATCAATTAATCCTAAAGTGTTTTATAGAAATTTAGTAGCCCTATTCATGTTCTTCATCATTTTAATTATTATTCCCAATGTTCTTTTTGTAGGACTTTTTGGAATGCTTTTATTTGTGTTTGTTAATCCTAGGAGAAGTGAGTCTGGACGGAGAAAACCTGACATCTCTTATTATTTCAAGAAAGTTGATTTCAAATTGCCTTTTTTCTTTATTAGTTTATTTGTGCTAGTATTTTGTTTTGATAAAGTCGGGATAATTGCTATTATTGAAGATTTTGTTGAAGCTATTGCCCCCGCCAATTTATTTCTATTGTGTATTTTAATATTGTTTATATCGTCAATTTTATCGGCTTTTCTCGATAATGTTCCTGTCACCGTACTTTTCATTCCAATAATTCAGGCTTTAATAATTGATGGTTATGCTTCAGTTCCGTTATTAATTGCATTTATTTTAGGGATAAATTTAGGTGGAAATTTTTTACCACAAGGGAGTGCTGCTGATATGATGACATTAGACTTATCTACAAAATATTGTGTTGATGGTATGAACTATAAGAAATTATTAAAGGTTGGGGGCCTTTTTGCTTTATTGCATATTATTCTTGGAATATTGTATCTTGCTGTTATAATTTTTATATTCTTCTAATGGAGAGATTTCATGAAGAAAAAGAAAGCAATTTTGTTGGATAGAGATGGTGTGTTAATTGAAGACAAAAATTACACATATAAAATTGAAGATTTCGAATTGTTAGATGGAGTTATTGAAGGATTAAAATTACTTCAGAATGAATTTCTTTTCTTTATAATTACAAATCAATCAGGAATTGGTAGAGGATATTATACCAAACAAGATTTTCAAAATTTCAATAACCATTTAATAAAGGTCTTGAAAGAAAACCAAATAAACATTTTAAAGACCTATTTCTGTCCTCATTTAAAGGAGGATAATTGTGAGTGTAGGAAACCTAACACGAAATTTATTGAGGAGATTATTGAAGAATTTAATGTTGATATTAAAAATTCATGGATGATTGGGGATCATCCTTCTGATATACAATTTGGGATAAATGCGGGGTGTAGAACTATTTTCCTTACAACAGGTCACGGGGATAAACACTTAGATGAATTAATATCTCTTGGAATCAAACCTACACAAATTTGTGATAATTTTTTAAAGGCAACAAAAGAAATTTTGAAAACTCTTTAATTCTTAATTGGTATAATAGTCCATTATAAAAATATAGAATAATAATATTATAGTATAAATCGATACTAGATCTTATTTAAATTATGTCCTTGTTCTTTAAAAAGTTAAATGATGCTGGTTTATGGGACAAAATTCAAAAACTAAGAGAACTCATTAAACTTGAAGGTAATTTTAAGAGAAGAACATGCTGGAATTGTGGAAAGGATCTGAATATTTATGATTTTCTAAGTGATAATGTTAATTTTACTCCTGAATATATTTTAAAATTATGGCAAACTCCAATTTTAGAATTTCACTGTTGTGAGTGCTTTCGATATCTCAAGATTCATGAGTTAAAAAAAATTGAGAATGAACTAAAAGAGAGGAAATGTTTACATTGTGAAACTCCAATGGATATCTATAAATTTAGCAAATTTCACAATTATTTGAAAATTCATGAAGTAAAAGCAATTTGGTTAGACCCGAATTTCAAAATATTTTGTGATAACTTATGCCAACGGAAATTTTATAAGACTTACTATGACTTTCTTAACAAGAGGAAACTAAAAAAACAGGAGCGGCTAAAAAATAAAGATTAGAAATAAAAATTTTTGATCAAAATACTATTCTAAATCCCTTTTCTTGCCAAGAAAAGGCATTGCGTGTTCATATCGTTTCATAACAAAGCGAGAAATAACTATTCTTTGAATTTCACTGGTTCCTTCGTATATTTGGTACAACTTTGCATCTCTAAATAGTTTTTCAACTGGATATGTTCTCAAATATCCGTATCCTCCAAATATTTGCACTGCTTCTGTTGTAACATTCATTGCAACATCTGAAGCGAATGCTTTGGCTATTGATGAACTCAAATTATTGTCCATGCCTTGATCAGCCTCCCAAGCCGCTTTATATGTTAATAATCGTGCAGCTTCAATGTCTTTATACATATTAGCGATTTTTTCTTGGATTACTTGGTAATTTCCAATCGGTCTTCCAAAAGCTTCTCTTTTCTGAGCATAATCTATAGAATATTCCATGGCCGAACGAGCACACCCAATAGCAAATGCTCCAATCGCAGGTCTTGTGTGGGCAAAAGTTTGCATAGCCAGAACAAATCCTCTACCAGGTTTAGCAAGTACATTTTCTTTTGGAATCCTTACATTTTTTAATCCAACGGATACTGTATTAGATGATCTCTGACCTAATTTAGGGATATGTTTACCTAATTTAACTCCTTCGCTTTTAGTATCTACTATAAATGCGGCAATCCCTTTGTGCTTTTTCTCAGGATCAATTGTTGCAAAAACGGTTATATAATCAGCAAATCCACCATTTGTGATCCAAAACTTATTACCATTTAATATATAATCATCACTATCTTTCTCTGCACGACATTGCATTCCAGCAACATCAGAACCCATTGTTGGCTCAGATGTAGCAAACGCTATTAATTTAAATTCATTAACTAGTTCCCCTAAAATTCTTTGCTTTTGTTCTTCATTTCCACCAATAATGATAGGTTCAGCACCAAGATTATTATCAAAAATAGAAGTAGCAATACCTGGGCAAGCAGATGAGATTTCTTCTACAACTATACAAGAGCTAAATAAACCTAAACCAGGACCACCATACTCTTTTGGAATCCCTAAATTCAATAATCCTTCTTTCCAGGCTTTTTTAATAACGGGTAAAGGAAATTCTTCAGATTCATCATATTTTCTTGCTACAGGTAATATCTCACGAATGGCAAATTCTCTAGCTTTTTTCTGCAAAAGTTTTTGATCTTCAGTTAACGTAAAATCCATTCTCTTATCCCCATTTACCCCATTTTCTTAATTAGTTTATCAACAATTTCCTTAAAATCTAGATCTTCTGGTTTTGGTACGAATTTAACCTTAATTAATTCATCCATAACATCAATTCTAGTTTCCTTCATAATATTTGCAATTTCTTGTGGAGCTTGACCTGACCAACCATATGAACCGAAAACTAAGCCTATTTTGTTCATAGGTCTTAATCCCCTTTGATATGATAAATACTCTGCTACAGTAGGATATAATCCATTATTAAGCGTAGGGCTTCCCACGATTATAGCTTTTGCTTTCATAGCTTCAGTAATTACATCAGAATAATCAGCGTTAGTTAATTTGAAGCGTTTTACAGGTGTACCTCTATGACTTATTTCTTTTGCCAATGCCTTGGCTATCTTTTCGGTACTTCCCCACATGGTGTCATATACAATTAGGACACTATTTTCATCGATTTCACCCTTACACCACTTAGTATATTTTTCTAAAATCTCTGGAATATGACTACGCCAGCATACTCCATGCGAAGTGCAAATAATTTCTATAGGCAGAGCTCCAACGGTGGGTAATACTTTCGCGATTAAACCAGATAAGTGCAGTAAAATATTAGCATAATATTTCTCAGCTTCCTGCATTACCTCACATAAATCATTCTCATCATCCCAACGTTTTGTGGTGGCAAAGTGCTGACCAAAAGCATCATTAGAAAACAATACATTCTTACCATTATCATCTGTCATAAAAGATACCATTGAATCAGGCCAATGAATCATTGGTATCGGTACAAAGGTAAATTTTTTACCATTTCCAATATCTAATGTGTCTCCATCTTTGACTCCTCTTATCTTGTTAAAAACTTCTTCTCCAACTTCTTCATGAAAATGTGCTTTTAATATTTCAACTCCCTTTTCTGAAGCAATGAGCTTTGCATTAGGAAGATGTTTAATAATTAATGGAAACGATCCAGAATGATCCATTTCCACATGATTTGTAATGAAATAATCAATTTCAGAAGGATCACATACTTCCTTAATACTTTTCAAAAAATATTCAAAATACGGACGCTTGACCGTATCAATCAATACAGTTTTTTCTCCCTTAACAATATAGGCATTATAACTACTACCTCGATGCGTGGAATATCCATGAAAATTGCGGACTTCAAAATCGACATATCCTACATAGTAAATATCTTTCATTAACTCTAAATGGGTAATTTTAATTTCACCTTCATTAATTAGGTTTATAATCTATTTTTTAATAGTAATTTAAATCAAATTAAAAAGTTATATGCTATTTATTATAAAATTTGCCAGAAAACAAGCAATAAAAAAAAATTAAAAAGAAGTAGATTTTTATAATTATTCGATTTTTTCGAACATATCTTTCCCAACACCACAAACAGGGCACGTCCAGTCATCAGGTAAATCTTCAAAATTAGTTCCTTCAGCTTCTTCGTCATAAACATATCCGCATGCTTGACATTCCCATTTTCCCATAATTTATCTCATCTCTTTATGTTTATCGGTTCGATTCAAATTAATGGATTTAAATTGAAAATATATTAAAAATATTAATTTAATATTTTATAAAGATAATCGATTTCAAAGCCTTTAATGCTATTAAAAATAATAGAAAAAGTTAGCTTATGGCTTGTTTTCTTACAAAAAATTTCTTTGAAGATCTACACTTAGGACATTTGAATTCTTCCTCATCTAATTCTTCAAAAGGTTTGTCCTTCTCATTATTATCGTAAATATAATTACACTTTTTACATCGATAAATTGAAATTATCATTCACCTCACTTTAAATATAATTAGGGTTTAGACTTTTTTCTTGAAATCTTTTTTAGAACATTTACAATTTGGACAAGTCCAATCGGGAGGTAAATCTTTGAATAGGATACCCATTTTTGCCTCATCATATTCCATACCACAATTACTACAATAATATGAATATAATTCTAATAGTTGTTTTAACTCCTCTCTATCAACATCTTCCTCCATTTTATTATAAACGTAAGACATTGCCTTGTTATCACCAAATAAAATTGCTCCTTTTAATTTGTTTCCTTTCAATACTAATTTCTGATAACAACAATCTTTTTTGTCTGCTTTTTTCAGTATTTCCCATCCACCACTTTGCTCTTGAGAAGGGTCTATAATACCCATAGAAGTCAGTTCTAATCCCACTATTTTAAGAGTATTTTTTGGAGTTGTTCCTTTATAGTCAACCTTTTTCAAACCGAGTGCAGAAGCCGCGACTATTTTTGATTGTTCCATACAGGCAGGGATGATGCCCCATATTTGTTGTTTATATTCAATACAATCTCCTACTGCGAAAACGTTTTGCTCACTGGTTTCCAAAAATTCATTAACAACAATTCCGCGATTAGTTTGAATTCCAGCTTCTTTAGCTATATCGATAGTTGGTCTTATACCTGCTTGGATTAAAACAATATCTGATTCAATTTCTAGTCCTCCTTTTAGTTTTATTCCAGTTACCGATTCATTTCCTAAAATTTCTTCAGTAACTGCATCTAAAACTACTTGAATTCCTCGGCTTTCAATCTCTTCTTTTAACATTGCTCCACATTCTTCATCTAATTGTCTTGGTAGTAATCTAGGAAAGAATTCTACCACAGTCGTTTCTAAATTAGAGTCCTTAATTTGGTTAGCTAATTCTAAACCCAATAATCCTCCTCCAATTACTGTTGCTCTTCTTGCATCCTCTTTTTTAATAAAATCTTTTATTTCTAAAGCATCAATAATACTCCGCAAAGTAAAAACACCTTTCTTTTCTCGTTTAAATTCATTCGCATTTTTAATTGGAGGAATATTCGGCATACTTCCAAGTGCTAAAATGAGTTTATCATACGAAATTGCCGAACTTTCACCTTTAATATGAACTTTTTTTAATACTGGGTCAATCTTATTGACTGATTTGTTTAAAAATAGGCTAATTTTCTTGGTTTTATACCAATCTTCGTTAAAAACGATTAAATCATCAATTGTAACTTTTTCGGAAATTAATTCTGGTAGTTTTACCCTTGTATAGTATGGGTAGCCTTCTCGAGTATAAATCTCAATATCTACTTCATCATTGAGAGATCTAATATTTTGAGCTGTAAAGGTCCCAGATATATTATTCCCGACGATTAAAACTTTCATAGAATAATTAGTTTATACATATTATTTTAACGTTTTTATTATATATTGTAAACTATAACTAGAATTCTTTAGAACATGTTCAACAGAAACTTAAATGGTAGTGATTTATTTTTTAAATACAACAATTTTAAAAAATTTGGATGAAAGTGGTTATCTATGGAAAACGAAAGAATATCTTATCATAAATCTGTGCAAAAGGTTTATGAGAGAATTAAAAAAGATGGAATGACTAATATTTGGGATCGATTTGAAGCTCAAGGATTTGGAGGAGATCCTGATAAACGATGTCCATTCTGCTTAAAGGGGGCACGTTGTGATTTATGTTCCAATGGTCCATGTAGAGCAGATT
>JBHLLI010000051.1:0-26556 GCA_048885765.1 Candidatus Hermodarchaeota archaeon | reverse complement strand
TTCCTAATTAAGTATGGAGTTATCATCAAATAACCGGAAAAAAAAAAAAAGTTCCAAAGCATCACAAATTCACTTCAGATTTCAATTCAGTTATCTTTATAGTATTATGGAATTCTCTGGGTTTTTTTTTCATTGAATTCATAATGAATTATTATATTTATTATGTCTTGAATTACCTTCCTTATCAAGTAGGTTTATTTTTTTCATTTATCACTATGGGTGGTTTAATCAGTTCATCATTCATTGGTTTTTTAACTGATCGTTATTCTAAACGGATTTTAGTTATGATAGGCTCTTTTGGGAGAGGATTGTCTTACTTTGGACTTTATATAGCAATTATATCAGAATCACTAATAGGTATGTATATAAGTGCTTTTGTTTTAGGATTAGGAGCCCATATCTTTTGGAATCCGTTAGATGCAATAATATCAGAAAAGTCTTCAAAATATCACCGTTCATCTGCTTTTGGAAAACGTAGGTTTGCTTTAGGAATAGGAATGTTAATCGGGACACTTTTGGGATTTGTAATATTTAATTTAGCAAATACAATTACCCCGGGTAATGCTTTTATCATATATGGAGCGATTCCAATATTTGGTGTAGCAAATTTTGTTGCGGGAATTCAATTTTCTCGGAAAGTAGATGAAAAAAAGAAATTTGTTTATCCTGAAATCGAAACTAATTCTCTTATAGAGTCTGAATTAGAAGATTCTATAGGAACTGCAAAAAAATTACCAAATCGTTTATATTTACTTGGAATTTTAGTATTATTTTCTGGATTTTTTTTAACCGCCATTAATTATGGATTTTATCGACCATATATTCAAATGTACGTTCTTGATTACATAAATAATGATCCAGATTTAGTTGCAGCATTCTATATGCCTACTGCTCTATTAGGTGCTTTAATTGCTCCTAAATTAGGCACAATAGCAGATAAAATTAATACTTACTACGCTATTACTGCTGCCAGTTTTCTTGGAGGCATTGTAACATGGCTGATCATTAATTCAGGAAATTTATGGTTCTTTGCTTTTTTACTTGTAGTTGATAATACAATTATGCTAACCACAAGTTTTGTCTTTATAAATTTCCTTAGTCGTGTATCTATTAAGCACCGAGGTAAAATTTTCAGTTTAATTACTGTTCTTGAATCAATAGGTATGATTATTGGTCCGTTCTTTGGAGGGATAATATATTATATTAACCCACAGGCACCTTTTATAATTTCGATTATTGTAGAGTGGTCTTTAATTTCTTTCTTTATTCTTGGTATGTGGATTTTAAATCCATATCTGGTAGAATCAAAAGATACTAATTAAAGGAATTAAGGTAAAATTTTATTTTTAAAAAATTAATACCAATCTATAAAATCATCTAAAGAGCGTCGTTTCCGTTCTTTCTCTCCTGCTTTTTCACGAGCCTCATCTACTACTCCTATTGCTATAACACCCATTAGTTCGAATTTATCAGTTGGAAATTTAAAAATTTCATTTACCGCTTCTTTGCGACCAAGAATCTCACCAATCCAGACAGCACCAAGTTCTTCCTGTGCATGAACTCCCAATAGCAAATTTTCCATAAATGCTCCTACAGCTTGAATATCTTTTACTCTATCATATCCTCTTTCAAGATCTAAGAACACTACTAGATTAACATATGCATCCTCTATGATACCTCCATAATTAGAAAGTTCAGAAAGCATTCTTTTAACAGTAGGATGAATTACTATACAAACTCGCCAAGGTTGACTATTATTTCCAGAAGGAGCCCACCGAGCACATTCTAATATACTTAAAATTGTTTCCTTATCAATTTTTTGATAAATGAAGTTTCTAGAACTTTTCCTCTGTTTTATGAACTCGATAAAGTCATTTTTAACTAGATCCATATTTTAACCATATTTTAACAATTATTAAATACTTTACCAAACTTCGATGTTTTCTAGGTATTATCTGGATATTCATCCAAATATTTCTTCTATTTATTTTTCTTAGAATTTATAATATCAGTGAATACAAGATTGATAGTCCTTTTTTAGTTGGGAGTATCGAGGTTAGAGCTATGGGTAAATTATGGGGTAAAAAGGAAAATAATGAGCTTCTGGGGTCACCACAAGAGACAATGGGATTTTCTAAAGAATATTCTTCATTGCTCCAAAGTTTTGTTATAAGAAAATATGATTTTACTAATCTAAATCAAGTGGAAGACATCAAAAACCAGCTATTGAAAAGAAAAATCTTAATTGTAAATGCAAAAGAGGTTCTTGAATATGTTGATGTTTCAGAACTTAAAAGAACTATAGAAGATTTAAAATCTTTTCTACGAGAAAATGGGGGCAGTATGGGGAGATTGGGAGAAAATTATTTAATTATAACTCCTAATGCTAATGTTAAGATTGCTAATTAAATTTCAATTCTATCCTAAAATCGATTAAATCAACAGACAATCTTTTAAATTGCAAATTAGTAGATTTTTGGGATTAATTTATACTTAACCCGCTCTCGATATTCCTTGTAACCTTCAAACTCTTTAAGTAGCATTTCTTCTTCATACTTTATTCTTACGATGAGTCCAAAAATAGTTCCTATAGCGGGGATTATTGCCCACCATGAGCCTAATCCTATAGGAATTCCTATAACCATCACTAAAAACCCTGAATATATTGGATGGCGCACATTAGCATAGAGTCCTGTATCTATAAGCTTCTGTCCCTCCCTGATATCAAGAACTTTTGATGCATAAGCATTCTGAAGTTGTGCGAGGGCAAGTAGGTATAAACCAATTCCTAATAAAACAAATCCTATAATTTCTAACCATATTGGAAATGCTACTGACCAATTGAATAAATGGTCTAAGTCTGTAATAATAAATGTTAGAAAGAAACTTAATCCAAATAGAGGTAATATCCACTTATCGGACGCTGAGGCTTGTTTTGATTTTTCTTCCTCCATTTTCTTCTCCTTCTTAATCTTCATTCTATTTCTTAGAACTCGAGGATTCTTTTTGTTCAAGACCAATACATAGATAAACAACCAGACAGCAAACACGATTATGAATCCCCAACCTTCGATCCATGTCCAATCAAAAGGATTCCAGCTCCACGTGGCAATTGGAAAGATACAAATTGCAACAAAGACCAATCCGTATATGGGAACAATTGCAATAAAGAGCGGTGATAGCGGTTTATCCCTCTTGTCAATTTTAGTATTATTTTTTTCTTCATTCATATTTTTATATTTCACAGCAAGCTATTTTTTATATTCTCTGAGAATTTCGATAAAACTTTCAATTTGATTAAGAACTTGTGTTTCATTCATTTTTCGAGGGTCATTCATGTCGCTTGTTATTACGAGTGAAGGAATATCTGCTTCTTCCATCAATTTGCGTTTTAAATCATACATTCCACATGCATTTGGACGGCAAGAAAGGTTATCATGCAAAATAACACCATCAACTTTCCAATCTTTTACAGTTTCTTTGAACATTTTAACTCGTGTTTCCAAATCATAAATATACCAAAAACTCAATATTAATTCAGCCATAGATTCTACAGGATTATTCATGACTTTTTCTTTTGTAATATTTGGATTTGTATATTTCGTGAAAGCGTAAACATATGGTTCGTAGACTATAATTGCATTCCATCTTTCTAAATTTGAAAAGAATTTTAAATTATACCAAAAAGGGATTCCTTCAAACATTAATCTAAATTCTTCATGTTCTAAAGCACCAATTCCGTTTTCAACTCGTTGTTTTGCTTCCCGATACATTCGTTTGTATAGTTTTATAGGAGATTTTAAACCTGTCATTGTAAATAACGGAAACAGGCCTCCAAATGTATCCCTTGTGGAAACAGGGCATGGTATGTTTTTTCTTAATTCAAACACATCCTGCCAAACTTTTCCCAATTCATAAGAGTTCAAGGCTACTTCTCGTCCTTTTTCTGGATCATATTCATGACCAGTAACCTCAGTAATAAAATCTAATAGTTCCCAAAGTTGTTCGATAATATATTTTTTATAGTATTCACGTTGTTTATTAGTTGTATTACTAACGACATGAGGGACATCTATAGTAAAATGGGGTACATTAAATCGTTCGGCTTGTACTTGGAACCAGTTAACATGAGTATCACAAATAACATCACTGGATAACATAAACGTTGGTTTTCTTGTTCCACCAACGGTCATATCTGCATTACTTAATACCACACCCACATTTGTCTTGAAATATGAGCAAAGATCATAGGAATATCCTTCTTCTTCAGCAAGTTCGATAAAACCTTGAGATTTCTTCAAAGCGGCTGAAATTGTTGCTGAATTTTCGGGTAACATAGGTTGCACATCCATTGTATATAAAAATTCTACTGGAGTTCCCGCTGTTGCCCAAGCAGTAGGTTTACCATCCCTATAAGCTTGTTCAATTGCTAAAAAATGTCTACCCATTTCATTTTTTAATTTATTGGTAGCATTCAGCATTTTACCTGTTGTTTTAGTTGTTGACATTTTTAATCCCCCTTAGATTATTTCTTTAAATGCTTCAAATCTTGTGGTTAATTGTTTATAGGATTCTCGATTATATTCCATTTCAACAAAAAGATACGGAATTCCCAATTCTTTAAAATTTTTATTAAAGTGAGGATGATCATATAAAATTGGTTCACAAAATTTTTGAGCAATATTAATAATGCCGTCAACATTATATTTTTTGGCTAAAGCTTTTAAAACTTCAAATCTATTATATGAAGGGAATTTTGTAGAAAAAATAGGTTTGCTCAAATGATGTTTTGCTAAAGCTTTGACAGGTTCTTCAGTTTCATCAACATCTTGCGAGAAATATTTTGTCCCAGTGCAAAGATCATCAATAATAATATGAAATCCTAGATTTTCAAGAAATCTTATGAATTCTGTATCATCAATGACTGATCCTGTTAATAGGACTTTCTTTAATTTTTTATCCTGTTCTGGATTCTGAGTCTTCAAATCCTCTAATTTTGATTTAAGCATTTCTAAAGCTTCTTTTTTATCAAGCTGTTGTACTTTTTTAACAAGAGCATGAAAATCAGAACCTTTCAGAATCATTTTAGTTCTATAGGTTGAAATTTCTCTCAAAAGAACCCTAATTTGATTCATTAGTTTTATTGCTTGGCTAATCTTTTCTGGCGTAATGCTAACATTAAATTTTTCCTCTAACTGTTTGATTAATTCATTTATATCATCTATAAAAAATTTTAATGCTGTTTCGTTACGCTTCAAGGGAGCGTTAAGGAAATAAAAAAATTCAAGATCTACACATTCTAACCATATATCAAATTCACGATTTGTGCAATCACACCCATGTGTTGCAATTAGTCCTTTAAACTCGTCACTTAAACCATTTATCGCTTGTTCTAAAAGATTTTTAGCCCATACACAATGGTTTGGTGGAACATGTTCGTTAGCTTTATCAATATTTAATGTAGGATCTCCGAATAATCTTATTGGAATCATTTCTGCTGCAATAATAATCTCCTCGGGAGTTTCAACTGCACTATCAAAGATTGCTATTTTATTCATACTCAAACCTTCATTGGTAATTTTATATCCTAAAATCCTATACTTCTAAATCTTGAAATATTTAAAAAAATATTTATTTAATCGTTCTATTTAATCTTTATAATAGAATTTATTTTTCGAAGGTTTTCTTTTCAATGTCGGGACAACAACAAACTTTACATCGCACTTTATCAAAAGCTATTTTAAAAGATGAAGTACGTATCAAGTTGAAGATTTGGAACACTTACTTAACGGGAAAACTTGTTAAATTCGATAATTATATGAATTTAATTGTAAAAGACGCAAAAGAAATTTATTTTGGGCGTGGTGGAAAGCGTTCAAAGGATTTAGGGACTTGTATGATAAGGGGCGCCAGTATAATCTTTGTAGGTCAAGATCGAGAGAAGTTAATCTTCGCGCAAGATGAAGAAGTAAAATTAATGCATAGAGAAGAAGCAGAAGATATATAGAAAAAGAGGGATGAAAAATGGGAAAAGGAACACCTAGTAAAGGAAAGAAAAATAAAGCAGCAAGCCATAGGACGTGTCGTAGATGTGGAAGGCACTCTTATCATCGAAGAAAAAGATTTTGTGCTTACTGTGGATTTGGAAAAACAGCTAAACGCAGATCTCCCTCATGGAGAAATAGAATTCCAGCATTTAATGGAACAAAATCTTTTTACAGAGGAGCTAGAAAAGTAAAAGCTTAAGGTCCATGGATCTCTACTTTTAATAATTCAAAATCTAAAAATAGATTTATAACTTAATACTAAAATTTTATATACAATTGCCTAATTTTCTATTTTTGAGTCATTTGATTAAAGTTCATTTTATATCAAATTTCTAAAGAGAGAATCTAATTTGAATAATCATGCTATTTAATGACAATATAGCAATTGAAAGTATTGATAAAGAACTTGAAAGATTAGAACATTTGGGAGAAATTCTTGGTACTGCTGTAGTGAAACGAAACGGTTTGCTTATTTCATCAAGATTACCAAGAGATATTGATGATAGAAAGTTAAGTGCTTTAGCAGCAACAATGTTTGAAGCTATCGAAACGGCTACTTCAAATTTTGAAAATGATCAAATTAAGAATGTCACTGTAGAATATTTAGATTACCAATTGATAATCGTAGGAATAAATGAGAAAATTATTTTGGTTTCTTTATCTGATATAAATGCTAATATTGGTTTGATCTTTATCGAAATTGAAGAAAGTATAAAAAATCTCAAACAAATAATTGAGAAGTGATTTATTATCTTAACTGAAAAACAAAAAGAGAGATTTACAAGACAAATTATATCTCCTTTTATTGGAGAAAAAGGTCAAGAAATTATATCAAAACTTAAAGTTCTACAAATTGGAGTTGGAGGTTTAGGTTCACCTTTTGCGTTATATCTTGCAGCCGCAGGTATAAATGAATTAACAATTATTGATAATGATATATTAGATATTTCTAATTTACAAAGACAGATACTTTATAACGAATCTCATGTTGGAAAGGAAAAAGCAAAGTCAGCGAAGGAGGTATTGACTAAACTTAATTCAGATATTAAGATCAATGCACATAAGGAATATATTGATGAAAATTCTGTGAAAAAATATTTAAAGGAAACACAATATGATTTCATTGTAGATTGTTCTGATAATTTCCAGACTAAGTTTTTGGTTAATAAAATAGCAGTAGAATACAATTTAAAATGTGTTATTGCTGGAATAAAAGATTTCTATGGACAAATCATAACTATCAATCCTAAAGAAAGTGCTTGTTATCAATGTATTTTTTCAGCAATGGATTCTCCACCTAATGAAGGACCCTTACCTGTAATAGGTGTTACTCCTGGAATTCTTGGCACATTAGAAGCTTTAGAAGTGATAAAAACAGCTTTAGGACTTCCTAACTTGGAAAATAAACTTCTAATGGTCAATTTAATAGATATGAGTTTTAATATAATTGATATCGTAAAGAATGAAAACTGTATATGTTCAGGATGATATGTGAAAATATTAGTTCATTTTTATAAATGACTATATTCAGGATTCCTTTCAAAAAATGCTTTATACCTTTTTCCCCTGTTCGCATATTCTCCCGAGGTTTTTTTACCAATCAATTCTTCTTCCTCCGGAAATACTTTTAATAATTTTGCTGGTACACCTGCCCATAATTGTCTTCTAGGTATTTCTTTATTAGTAGTTACTGCTCCAGCCGCAATCATAGATCCGTCATTCATTTTAGTATTGTGAAGAATATTACTCCCGATTCCAACCAAACATCCATCTCCTATTTCTATTGGCCCATGAATCATTGCATGATGTCCAATTATGCAATTCGATCCGATAATAACTGATGTATCCATTTCCATATGAATTGTAACATTTTCTTGAATGCTTGTATTCTTACCAATCTTAATTGGACCTGAATCTCCTCTTAAAACTGCTCCAAACCAAATATTACTCCATTCTCCTATTGTTACATCCCCAATGATTACGGCAGTTGGGGCTATATATGCCGTTTTGTGAATTTTTGGTATTTTTCCTGTTCTAGGACATGGCATTACGATCGGCATAATTTTTCACTCATTATCATTCGAATAAATTAGTTTCTTCTATTATTTTTTTATGATCAAATGCTAGTTCTAAATCCTTCAGTTTCTCTTTTGGTATTAATTCTACTTCTTTAGAATCATCCCCACTTTTCAAGTTAGATGTATCATCAACAATACATTTATAAGCAGTGCTATGAATATTCCCACGTGGATCGCGACCCTCTTCATCAAAAATACCAATTCTTTCAACAATTTTCACAGATAAGTTTGTTTCTTCTTTAATTTCTCTTAGTAATGCTTGTTTTGGTTTTTCTCCTTTTTCTACGAAACCTCCAGGAAGGGCATAAAATCCTTGAAAAGGAGGATATTTACGTTTTATTAATACAATATTTCCTTCTTTATCTTCTATAACAGCGTCTACAGCATTTCCGACTTTAACTTTTTTAACCTTAAATCTAGTATAAATATTAAATACTATTGTTACAATCAAGATACCAGTTATTATTGTGGCAATTAATATGTTTAATAATACAGCAGGAATATCTCCTTCACTTAAACTAAATGCAATCATTATAACTCCCCCTAAGTCTGCTAATATCCCCGCTCCGAATAGTAAATTCAGTAAATTAAGCCCCTTTACAGTTACTTTTTGAATTTCTTCATTTTTCTTTTGATATAATTGTTGCATTGAGTCATAGATAATATTAAATTTCTCACTGATTCTGGTTACTATGCTCTCAATTTCGAATTCATTTAAGAGATGCTTTAATACGGTCGTATAGTGTTGCCTTCTATTGTAATCTAATTCATTATAGATCAAGCTTAAATTGGTTTGAATTAAACCTCTCAAAAACCGAAGATTTCTAATCTTATTTTCAATGGTTTCAACATCTTTGAATTCTTCTGATTGTGCTTTTAAAAATAAATAATCAAGTGATTCGTTGATTAATCTTAAGGCAAATAAAACTGCTCTCATTTTTGGTGTCGGTGTTAGAACGTACGTTTTCATATAAGATTCAAAGAAATTTTCATAATTTTCCTCTGCCATGTATATAAATCCAGAATTTCTCCGAATAAAATGTAACTCTGATAATCGATTAGACAAATTATTTTCAATGCGTCTATCATAAAGAGTTGCTGAATAGTCCTCCCATTGCCCAGAATATATTTCAGTCCAATATCCAATTTCTTTTTTGTATTTACTAATATTAGATTTTGTCCATTCAATGCTTTCAGGGGTTATCTTATTAGATGTTACAAATACATAAATGGGACTTTCTAAATCAAAAATTATTCCTCGATTTTCTTCTTTTGCTGAATATTTTCTAAGAAAGGTTAATAATATTTGAGGAATTTGCTGAATATAACTAGATTTGATACTTTCTTTTTTTGAGGGATCATCTCTATAATATTCCACGTCAAATTGAAAAAACCCAAGTGTATCATATTTTCTTTGGTTATTTTCATCCTCATAAGGAAAATTCTCTAAATAGGGCATCCATTTGCATGATAGTGTAATATTTTTTGCCATATCAATGATAGTATCCCCAAGTTCATCCCTGATTTTGTAGTAAATATCTTCTTTTCGTAGATTACTTAGCCGGTTTTTTACTTGTTCTTCAATTTCTTGACTTTTTTTATTTCCATCAACTAGAGATGTGTTCAAAAATGAGGAGATGGCCCAATACTCCTCTTTGTATATAAATTCCATAATTGTAAATTATATTTAATTGAAAATTTTAATATTAATAAAAAAAGGACTTATTTGTATTAAATTCTTTTAATGATATAATCTGTTTATAATTTCATAATCTAAAATGACAACTAAAGAATTACAGCAAGACATTCTTAAATTAAAAAAAGATAAAGACATTCTTATCCTTTCACACTATTATCAAACTATTGAGATCCAAGAAATCGCTGATTTTGTTGGCGATTCACTTGGATTATCGCGTAAAGCTAAAAATATTGATACTAATTATATAATTTTTGCGGGTGTAGATTTTATGGCTGAAACTGCTTCAATTCTTAATCAGGATAAGCATATTCTGATTCCTAATTATGAGTCTTGCTGTCCAATGGCTGCTTTTCTTACACCAGAAATGGTTATAGAATATAAAAAGGAACATCCTGAACTTCCAGTCGTGGTATACGTTAATTCAACAGCAGCAGTTAAAGCTGAATCTGATATTTGTTGCACATCTACAAATGCAGTTAAAATTGTTGAAAAAATTAGTAGAGAATTCAATGTGGATTCTGTATTATTTGGTCCAGATGCAAACTTAGCAGATTATGCTGAACAATTATCTGGTATAAAATGTATTCAAATGCCAGATATAGGACATTGTTATGTACATTCACAGATCACCACAGAACATATTAATAAATCTCAACAAGAATATCCTAATGCTTTAATCCTAGTCCATCCTGAATGTACAAGGGAAGTTAGAGATCTCTCTAATTTTGTTGGATCAACAGCACAAATGTATAACAGAGTTAAGAATAGTTCCAGTAAAGAAAAAGAATTTATTATTGGAACAGAAATTGGGCTTATACAACGTATGGCACAAGATTTTCCAGAAAAGAAATTTTACCCAGTAAAAGATAAATTAATCTGTTATAATATGAAGAAACACAACCTTGAGGGGATTAAATACTTACTTGAAAACTCAGATGATAAAACATTTGAGATTAAAGTTCCTCCAGAAATTGCCCAACGTGCCATAAAACCTATTGAAAAAATGCTAGATTATTCGTGATTTCATAGAATTTTTAAAAAAAAGTAAATGGTTAAAATGGCAAATTTGATTTTTATTACTTGCTACATTACCATTGTCGCCACCTTTAGTATTGCTATGATTATATTATATTTGAAAAAATACAAAGGATTATCTACTAAAACTTGGAAACCGGGAGCTGCATGGATACGTGCATTAATCTACTTTTCATTTAGTAATATATTTATTGCTTTATCAGGCACATTAGAACAAATTTTTATTCAACCAATATTTACATTTGACCAAATGTCTAATCCTTTTTGGATAATATATTGTTCAATATGTTTTACTTATATTTTTCTTGCGTATTGGGTGTTGTGGTCTCGTATGACCCTCACTTTCGACCGCAATTACTACATAGGTTCCGAAATAATTTTTGGACTGTTATGGGGTTTCAGTACTGGTGGTCTGCTACTTTCATTTTATCATCTGTGGAATCTAACAGGGGCACCAGAGGGGGTCATTTATTTGCTTAGTTTTGTTTCAATGGGGACATGGCAATACTTTATTCAAGACTATTTTTGGGACATTTATGTTAGTCCTGAGCATGACACCCCCAAATCAATAAAAATTAAAACTCTCGTATGTCACATACCTAATATCGCAATTTGCTTAGGATTTCTCACAATTTGGAACAATTACGCTATCTACATAATGCTCCAGACTTTTGCTTTAATAGCATCAGCTATTTTTCAAAAATTCCCCGCTCCATGGGCTAAAGGGGATTTTCACGCCCCAATGGTAAAACCAGGAATACTGGGACGTCCTCATGGCAAAGGTTATTTAGAAGAAAAATAATAATTTTAGTAATGTTTTTAGAGGAAATCCGAAATTCTTTTCTGATATCTATCATCAAGATATTCTAAGAATGCTGTGGTTGGTCTTCCTGACCAAATAGCATTTAAATTAGTTTTTTCTTCAAAACTCTCAATATATTTATAATTAAATTTAAATTCTTTCATTAGTCTCCGTAATTTGAAAAGCCATTTTACGAAATTTTTATATAATCTACCATTATTACTTGCTTTTGATGTATGGGTCTTTTCATAATATTTAATATCCTTTGTAGAATATTTTGTGTAATATCTGAAATTTTGCCCCATCCAAAAAAAATGTGATACAGATTCTGAAAAATTTCTAATTTTACAACCAGTTAGTTTAACAGTTTTGAGATTTTTAAATTTACTCAGATTATCTGGTATTTCAGTGATATTAACATTATCTGAAAGGTCAAGTAGCTCAAGATTATCAAGTCCTTCTAAGCCTTCTATTTTTTCTATATAGTTATTTTTCAAATAAAGTCTAGATAGTCTATTTAGATTTTCCAATCCCTTTATTTTACTTATTCTATTATTACTTAAATCCAATTCGACAATTTCTTCTGAATTCTCGTTTAATCCCTTAATATCTTCGATTTCCTCAATCATTTTATTTTTTAAATTTACTTTTGTATCCAAAATAAGCCCAATTAATTTTTCATTATATGAGATGATTTTGATGTCTAATTCAACGAAGTTTATTTGAGCTTTGTTTAGAAATTTTAATATTGGGAAACTTCTTATATTTTTATATTTCTTATATATAATTTCTACGAAAGGTTGCTTAATTGAATTAGGCATCTTGTCTACTGCCTTTAATAGTATTAGATACTTGAAATTGAAACGAAATTGATTTATAAATTTCGAAGTAAGCTGATTTAGCTTTTTAAGAGATTCAGAGTCTTTAGAATTTTTCATTAGAGTAATAATTTTTCTAGAGTATTCTTCAATGCTAGGGAAGTCTATGTCAACTAACATACTTTCAAATTCATCTTCTGTTAAATAGTGCAGATATCCATTCTGTGTTAAGAACCTAATAACTGTAGGATGGCCAGTTGCGTATCTTATGGCTATTTCTTCTTTAAATTTTCTTCTGGCAATTGGATCTCCAGCATCAACAAGTGCTTTTAATAAAGGAAATGCTAGATTTCGATGAAGAATTCTAGTATCATAATCATTATCTGCCCAAGCTTGTATATTTGAGCAATGCCCCCAAAATTCTGTTTCGGGTGGAACTTTATTATGATTTCGTTCCATAGATCGATCAAGTTTTACTGCTGCTTCATCGATTGATTTTATTTCATCATATTCATCAATTCTATTAACTGGAATATTGAGTAAAAGATACATACATTGCCTGAATAATCGATTTTTTACATAAATATTAGTCCTTCCCCCTTCAAGTTTCAATGTAATAAGAGAATTGATTTTAAATTCTTTTGCTTTATAATGAGTTCTGAATGAGATAAATAAGGCTATAACAGCTATAACTAAAATTGCAATTATCTGATGTGGATACATATTTCAGATAGAATAGGATTTTTGGTATGAGATTTAAAGATAAATTTATTTTTCAATATTAAAACCCCTATGATTTAAAAATTTTTAAAAAACTCCCGGTTCTATTTGAAATTCATTAAGATATAGTTATTCTGATATTAATGTAAGTACATTTAAATTCAAGTCAATTTTAGTACCATCTAAAATCGCTTTCTTTATTAATTTTCCTTCTTCTGATTGTGCTAATTTTTTTGATTGCGCAACCCCTTCCATGAATTTTTCTCTTTCAATATCTAGAAATCCCATTTCTATTGCATTCTTAATTATTAAGTTCAATACTAATAATTGAAATTGTTCTTGAACAGCACTCCATATCAACCCCATTTCTTTCAGTTGTTCAGTTAGCTCTTCAGCAAGAATATCCAAATCATATATCACATCATAGATTCCTTCTTGTAAATTGATAATTTCATCAATTAATTTATCTTTTATAAGCCTAAGTGTTGTTGTTCCTGCTAAATCTTCTTCATGAAAAAAAAAATCATGATTCTCCCGTTTGATTAAGTAGAATCCAAAATCATTTTTTATTAATTTAAACCTAGCTAAATAATTGATTGCTTCTTTTGAGACATTATATACTTCACAAAATTGATCTATACTTAATTTATAACCCGCAAATTCTTGAGAACTCGATTCATCAAAATGCCAATAATTTTTTGCAAAAGCACCTTGTCCTAATATTGAATTATAGAAGATATAAAATAATGATAAATACAAATCCCGATCTTGCTGCAAATTAAAAAAATTATCACCTATTTTAGATATTATTCTAACAATGTGGATTATAAAAGGAGCTTCAACATTTATTTCTCTATAAAAGTCTATTAAACTCTCGAGTTTTCTAACATTTTCTTTTAATTCATTTACTATATATAATTCATCTTTTAGTTTTAGAGGTTCTTCTCCAAGTTTTTCTATGCCCTTCTCTGTTATTATGTAAGCACGGTATTGCTTGTTTGTTTGTTTATCGGTAACTATTCTTTGCTCCACGTTATTATTTCTTCTATGTTTAGTAAGATATTTAGAAACTGTAGACCTGCTTAGATTTGAATATTTGACAATATTAGTAAATCTTTGTGGTCCTAGATTTCTAAGAATGAACAATATTCTTCTACTATTATCTTCTATGCTACTCGCTTTTTTTAATAACTCTCCCTTTAATTTTTTTGAAATGTTCCAGCTCTCCATAATAATAGAATATGAGTCTAAGTATATAAAACTATACCTTTTTCTTGAACTTAGTTCGAAAATATATTAAAATACAAATAATTATGATTTTAGTATGTTTTTTATTAATTTTAGGTAAAGCTTTAAAAAATATGCTTTTAATATTAGAATTTGGTTGTTTATTCATAAATAATAATATTGGAGAAAAAATTTCTATGAAAGATCCAAATATTTTGAACCGAATCAAAAAAATTGAAGATAGGCTAGATAGAATAGAAGAAAGGATTAGCCATATAGAACATAGAATAGGACGTTTTCCATCGCCGCCACTTCCAAAACCAGACCCTATACATCCTTCAGGTCCACCAAGGCCACCTGGACCACCAGGACCCCCTCCAGAACCTTTTAGAATTTAGTACATAGTCAAAAAATCGTAAAAAAGGGATACAGATGAATATTTTCCCTTCTAAACTGAAGTTCGAGATCTTGGACGCAAATCCTTATTTTATCAATCTGATAATTATTATGTAATATAAATCAGTTTATGAAAAATAAAAGGGGTGTGATAAAAAATTACCCAATATAGGTTTAGGCTAACCGGAGTCCCTCCAGATCAAGCTATTAAATTAATTGAATTAGATCCAAACAATTCAATTGCAGAAATAAAAAAAACAGTACAGCGTGAGTATAAATTAAATCCAATTTTAGCTATACAGTTCATTTTTAAAGGTAAAGTCTTGCCTGACCAATTAAAGTTTGCAAAGATTGGCATTCATCCAAAAAAGGATGTTATTACTGTAATGGCTACTCAAGCTGGTGGAATTTAAACAATTCCTAATAGGAAGACGTATTTATCACGGGGTTGTAGAGAGGAAAAATATGGTTTCATTTTTCCTTTTTTTCTAATTTATTTTTTTTATTAAGTCATCATTATTATCTTTCTTACCTAATTATTAAATATATAAAGAAAAATTTCATCTCTATGCTTCAGAAGCTACGTATTTATAGAGATGCCTTTTCAATGTTCTAGATAAGAAATTTTTTTAAAATCCTTAAATTCAGAACATAAAATTTCGATTATTGGTTTTGAAAATGATTTAAAATGAGAAATCTCTCCATTAAAATTATCAAGAACGTCTTTATATAGTGTGAGAAATCTTGAAATTATAGTTTCAGAAACATTTTCTAACTTTTTTTTATTAAAATCTATGTTTTCACATTTTAGAACTAAATGATAATTAGATTTATGAGTATAAAAGAAAAAGAGAAAACTATCCAAGACTAATGTCCTTAAACTTTCATTAAAACTATTTTTTGTAAATCGACAGATTATATCAAAATAGCTTGCTAATGATTGTTCATCATCTAATTTTTCATTATTAATGAAATTATGATAAAATAGAGCTATCCCTGCTTGATCTATAATCATTAATTCTTTAATCATTATAATTACATATTCTTATCTGGAGTTTCCAACTAAAACTATAGAACAACTTATTTTTAAACTTTTATTCTAGATTTTAATGATTTCACAATAATATATTCTCTTGAACTTAATACGCTTATCTTGTATATAAATGCATTTTATTTACTTAATAATAAATTGGGAAATAATTTTGTTGATAATCAAATAAAGAAAGAATTTATAATTAGTTTTAAACAGAATCATTCCTTAATGTAATAAAGATAATGATACATAATAATTGATTAATATGGCATGGGGCGGTTCATTAAATAAAGAAGGCTCTAATCATATTAGAAAACTCAGAGAAGCAGATAAGGTAATTGGATTTTTGGAAGACTTCAAGAAGAATCTAAAACCTGAAGAAAAAGAAAATTTCACAAGAACGATTGAAATTATTATAGAATATATTACAAAATTTTCAGAGAAGAGATAATGAGATTTTAAAGTTTCTGCATTATATCTTTAATGATCTCAATAATTTGATCAGCTACTATTTGGATCTTTTCTGTAAGATTGAATTTAAAAAATGGAAGATCTTCATGCTCACTTCGCTCCTCAATCGAATATTCATCTTCCTTGTATAAACTTAACTCAAAAAATCCATCAAGACTTTCTGGCACAATACCGATCATAAAAACTTTCAAATCTGGCAATTTATCAATTATTAAATCAATAACTATATGGATTGGAACTGTGTGTGATGATATTGGTACAGATTCTTGAATATTTTTTCGTTCAATTATTGCAACAGTACCAGGAGGCTTACTTAAAGTGCATGTATCAATAATAATCAAATGAGATGGTTGAAATTCTAATATCTCATCAATTCTACTCAATGGATCTATTCCCGCATTAATAAATAAATGTTTTTGATTTGAATATTGTAAAAGTTCACTTATAATATATGGCCCCACTCCATCATCGCTTAGTTTTTCTTCACCGATTCCTGTAAAAACTAACTTATTGGCATCTCTTAGCCTTTTTAGGAGTTGAGATTGAAATTCTTTCATTGAAATATATGTTTTTATGATATGAATTAATATTAGAATTCTAAACTTGTATATGATATTGATACGACTAATTAATATTATGAAAAATTAATTAACTTGTAGATTAATAATTTTATATTTAAGAAATATTGAATGAAATTTATTTAGAGGCATTTTTCTTTATAATAACTCTTAAATATAAAAAATTGTAAGTATTTTTACAAAAGAATTGGATTTGGAAAATTTTCTTCTGAGAGGATGATATTTGGTTAAAAAAGAAAGTGACAGTATTTTCTCAAATAAAGAATTCATAGAAACAATAAATAATTTAAATGTAATTTATTTCAGAGCAGAATTTAAAGGAAAGCTATTATTTCATAACACAGCTCTTAATAGACTCCTCGGATTAGATCCATCAATAGATTTAACTAGATCTCCCTCATCTCATTTTTTATCTGATTCTAAAGTAAAGGAAAAATATTATGAGGAATTAGAGAAAAAGGGAGATGTAAAAGATTTTGTCGTGAAAATCAAGAATCCCAAAGGAGATTTCCTATATATTCAACTTAACTCTCATTTTGTCAAAATTAATGGTCAAAGAAGTAACATTGTAGAAGGCACAGCAATTGATATCACAGAAAAATACCATTTAGAAGAAGATTTAAAGGAAACTGAAAATAGATTCAATTTAATTGCAAACAATACTAACGATTTAATTGCAATTTTAAATAAAGATTTTGAACATATATACATTAATGAAAAAGCTTATTATTCTGTTTTAGGGTACCGAAAGGAAGAGATTCTTGGAAAGCGTCCTAGAGATTTTTCTCATCCAGATGACCTTAAAAGGGTTTCTAAATCATTAAAAAATGGATTTTTAAAGGGTGAATTATTAGAGGAATATAGAACTAGGCACAAAAATGGAGATTATATATGGATTGAACTCAAGGGTCAATTTTTAACTGAAAATGGAAAAATAACAGGAGCAATTTTAATTTCACGTGATATCACAAAACGTAAGGAGACTGAGTATAAGTTAAAACAATCTGAAGAAAAATATAGAAGTATGATTGAAGATGCACAAGAGGGCGTTTGGGCTTTAGATGATCATGAAAATACTATTATCATTAATACTAGAATTTGCGAAATGCTTGGTTATACGAGAGATGAAATGATGGGAAGAAATCTACACTCCTTCATACCTGAGTCGATGGAGCCTATAGTACAGGGTAATCGATCTAAACGTGAAAAAGGAATTAAAGAGACGTATGAATTTCAACTATTAAAGAAGGATGGGACTATTATATATACTGAAGTAAGTGCGGCGCCTATATTTGATGAAGATCAGAATTATAAAGGTTCTTTTGCCTATATTACGGATATAACAGAAGAAAAAAAAGCAATACAAAAAATACAAGAATCTGAAAATAAATATAGAACTTTATTTGAGTCAAGTACAGATGGAATATATTCTACAGATATGGAGGGACGGTTTATCGAAGTTAATAGAGCCTTTCTTGAAATGATAGGGTACTCTAGAAAAGAAATTTTAGAAATGCATAATCGTCAGATAACTCCAGAGAAATGGTATGAAAACGAAGATAATAACCTACTCACTCAATTATCAATAGGTGAAAGTAAGGTTTATGAAAAAGAATTTATGCATAAAAATGGCAGTACGTTGCCCGTAAGTATCAGATTCTGGATTTTACAAGATGAGCAGGGTGATCCATCCAGAATTTGGGCGATTGTGAGAGATATTACAGAAAGAAAACAAATGGAAAATACTTTAAAAGAAATTAATAGACTAAAATCTGAATTTTTAAGGAGAGCTTCTCATGAATTAAAAACTCCACTTGTCTCAATCAAAGGGTTTTCTGAATTAATCTTGTCAAATTACTCTGAAGACTTAAATCCTAATATAATTTCAAATTTAGAAGAAATAAATAAAGGATGTGAAAGATTACAGAGTATCATTAATAACCTTTTGCAGACCTCCAAATTGGAATCAACTGAACTTAAACCTAAACTTGAGAGGGAAGATTTATCATTTCTAATTTACTTTTGTGCAGAGGAACTACACCCTATAGTGGCAAAAAGAGAACATTCAATTAATATAGAGATTCCTGAAACCATAATAACAGAATTTGAAAAAGAAGAAATTCATGATGTAATTTCAAATTTACTCTTAAATGCAATAAAATACACTCCTCCAAAGGGATGGATTGATATCAAAGCTGAAATCTCAGAAGATTTTGTCGTGGTATCTATAAAAGATAACGGCATCGGATTTACAGAAGAGGAAAAGAATAAGATTTTTCAACAATTCGGAAAAATTGAACGTTATGGACAAGGATTAGATTTAGGAATTGATGGATCAGGCTTAGGCTTGTATATTTCTAAAAAAATTGTAGAAGCTCATGGTGGTCAGATTTGGATGGAATCTGAGGGAAGAAATAAGGGTTCTACCTTTTATTTCTCACTTCCACTTGTCAAAGACTAGTTTTTAATAGGCTGGTTTTTGATAAATGATCTGACCTACATTTTATATTTTCATTTTACTTAATTTAAAAATAGAGTAAACAACACGAAAAAATTCATTAATTATAAATTATTCATATTTAATGTTATATGACTGAAGATTTAGATGAAAAAACTGAGAAAGTTCAATTAGAAGGGATAATTGAGAAGGATAAGGTTATACTTTCAGATAATAAAGCAATTGAAGAATTTTACAATACATCTTATATCGGTACAATAGAGACAAATGAAAATAAACAAGAGATTTTATCTTTAAATTCAATAGAAGTTTTACTTCTGTGTGAAAGACAGAGAATCCTTATCTGGGAAGATAATGATAGAAGCAAGAATTTGTATGATTTTGAAGGATTATTAACTTACTTTACCCAATTTGATACACGTCTTTGGCAAAAATATATAATCTATATGGATTTAAGAAAAAGAGGTTATATTGTTCGTACAGGTTATGGAGATGGGATAGATTTTCGAGTGTATAAGAGAGGTGCTGATTTTGATAAAGATTCGGCAAAATTTTTAATATTTCCAGTATTTGAAGGAGATCCTATTGAATTAAGGGATTTAGATAAGATGTCCAGAGTGGCTATGAGTTCTCGAAAAGATTTAATTGTTGCCACAGTAGATAGATTGAGTAAGCCTATTTATTATAGTGTTAAAAAGTTCCAAATTTTAAATAAAACGGAGGATATTGATGAAAGATAAATTTTCTTGTGATACATCGATCATTTTTGATGGTCAGATTCTTGATTTAATTGAAAATGGAGAATTGGGGGAAAATCCTGAAATTTTTATCTCTAATGTTGTAATAGCTGAAGTGGAATATAGAACTAATGTCCAAAAAGAAATTGGATTCTTTGGATTAAATGTTTTAAAGGAGTTAAGAAAGCTTCATGAGAAAGGAGTGATTACCCTTCATGTTATAGGGAAGAGACCTACGAGGGAAGAAATAAAAATGGCACCTGGTGGAGAATTAGATGCTTTGATAAGGGAATCGGCTTTAGAAAATGGTGCAACTTTAATTACTTCAGATCGAATTCAAGGAGATGTTGGAGTTTTTGAAGGTTTGGACGTGTTATTTACTTGGGAAAAGAAAATTGAAAGAGAAAAACAACCACTTTCTTTAAAATTATTAGAATTTTTTGATGAGAATACTATGAGTGTTCATCTTAAAAGGAACCTACCCCCCTATGCTAAGAAAGGTGCTCCTGGTAGTTGGCATCTTGAAAAAATTAGTGAAGAACCATTAAACCCACAAATGATTGAAGATATTGCTCTTGAAATTATTGAAAATGTTAGAGCAGATCAACATTCGTTTATAGAAATTGAAAGAGATGGCGCTGTTGTGGCACAGTTGCGTGAGTTTAGAATAGTTATTACCCGTCCACCATTTTCTAATGATGTAGAAATAACAGCAGTAAGACCTTTGGTAAGCTTAAATTTATCTGATTATTCAATTGATTCCAGATTACAAAAACGATTGGAAAAAGCAGAAGGAATACTTGTAGCAGGTCCACCAGGAGCAGGAAAATCAACTTTTTCAGCGGCATTAGCGAATTATTATTTGAGTCAGGAAAAAGTAATTAAAACGCTTGAAAGTGTAAGAGATTTACAAGTAGAACCTGAGATAACACAATATACTAAATTAGAAGGAAGTCTGGAGAATTCAGCAGACATATTATTACTTGTAAGACCCGATTTTACTATTTTTGATGAAGTCAGAACCACTAAAGATTTCGAAGTTTATTCAGATTTCAGATTATCTGGTGTTGGTATGGTTGGTGTAGTCCACTCCTCATCTGCTATAGATGCAATTCAAAGATTTATTGGCCGCATTGAACTGGGAATGTTACCTTCAATAATAGATACAATCATTTTCATTGAGGGTGGAGATATATCAAATGTGTTAGTAATTAAGATGACTGTTAAAGTCCCCTCAGGATTAAGGGATAGAGATTTAGCAAGACCAGTAGTAGAAGTAAGAAATTATAAAACAAGACAATTAGAATATGAAATTTATTCATTTGGTCAAGATATTGTAATAAACCCTATAAAACCGCGAAGAATAAGCGATAAATCAACTCATTATAGAGAGTTAACTAAATATGGGAGAAAAAAATCAAATACAGAGCGGATTAACCTCGAAATAGAAGTAATGAGTGATAGAATTACTGTAAAAGCTGCTCCTGAATATGCCAGTCAAAATATTGTAATTTTCTCTAATCATGAAGAAATTTTTACCGGTTCCTTGAGCAGAAAAAGTGAAATAAATTTATCCTTATCAAATAAAGAAGGAAGAAAAATTCTAAAAGAATTTGATAGAAAACGAGATATTTATGCAAGAATAAAATAATTTTAGACTTAAATTGTATGCAACAATGTTCTTACCTTTTCCATTATTGGAGGGAGTACTTCTTCAATTAAATTATTAAATTTTATATCTGCTACATAATCATAAGGTGTTTCTCCTTTATTTATAATTATCAATTTAGCACCACTTTGTTTCGCATAACCAGGCATATTTGCTGCGGGGGTAACTACTAATGAAGACCCAATTACAAAAAAGACATCACAATTTTGAGACCGTTTAATAGATTCCTCTAATTCATCATACGGTAATGGATCACCAAAATTTACAATGCTGGAAATTAATCGCCCTTTACAATGTGGACAGTTAGGTTGTCCTTCGCGTACCGGATGAGTTCTATATCCTGGTCCCCAAATCCCTTTATCCCACCCTGCTTCTTCAAAGGTCATTTTCTTATTACATTCTAAACATTTCATAAAATACATATTTCCATGAAGTTCTGCGAGCATATCAAAAGGGATTCCTGATTTAGCATGAAGACCATCCACATTTTGAGAAATCAAATAGTCTAACTTTTTCATATCCATTAATTCCATAATAGCAAAATGATTTTGATTAGGTTTCACTTGATCCCAAGGAGGGCTTTTAGGGGGTGGCAATCCTTTATCGCGCCTAGTCCATACGCCATCTGGACCTCTATAGTCTGGCAATCCACTCCCTGTTGAACAACCTGCCCCTGTAAATACAACTAACCTTTCTGATTCAGCAATCCATTTGGCAACTAAATTTATTTTTTCTTCTAAATCCATAAAAAATAATAAAAAGAAAGGATTAAAAAAGGTAAGGGTTATTCAATATCACTCAAATTTACACCCTTACTTTCCTTTAAAGAAGTAATTATTAGTATAAACACTATGATAAATAATAAGCTAAATGATAAAAATGATACTGCTAATCCCGCACTGAATGTAATTAAACTACTCATAATTAATCCGACAGTTATACCCACTGAACTTGCTAAAGTTTTTAATCCTGCTCCAGTTCCTCTAGTTTGTGTAGGAATTATTTCTAATGCCATAATGCTAATTAATATTCTTAAACCCCAAAAGGATAAATTAGCTAAGCCAGCCCCAATCATAACCATCATCATAGCTCCTCCCATTATGTTAACTCCAAATATTATTACCAATATTGATACTGGAAAAATGATTGAATAAATATAACATAAAGGTTTTCTTCCAATTTTATCGGCTAAAATCCCTGTGATCGCATAACCAATAATAGAAGCAATTCCCATAACCCAAACTATTGTATCAACATCATCTGCTGAAAAACTATCTGATAAAAAATCCTCACCGACAAGTATGAATAGATTATTCAATCCAATAATTAAACTTATGATTAAAATTGTCAAGAATTCTTTTTTCCTTGTTGACTTAAATATAGTGTTAAAGTTTTCTTTAAACAGTCTACGTCTCTCTTTTACCGCGGATTTATCCTTTTTAATTTCAAGATATTTCGAGGTTTCTTTAAATGAAAAAAAAATTAATATACTCAGAGGAATTCCTAATATGATAGCGAAATAGGTCATTACTCTCCAATTTGTAAGAGATGCAAATTCATGAAACACTGGTATTAATAGCGCTCCAACAACTCCACCAATTAACACTAAATTAGTATATAATGCTCTTTTATCTTGTGGACTTTCTTCATTGATATATATTACCCAAATATCTGAGTTAAAGAAAAAATATAACAAGAACAGAAAGATTGTATAAATGACAATATTTGTTGAGAGTGCAATAAAAAGTGAGGAAATACCCATTCCAAAAACCGTAAAAACTAAAAGAAACTTTCTACCTATTCGGTCAGCCAAATATTGATTTAAAAATACAAAGTACATTCCTAATGTTGCTATTGCTACAAAAATTTGAAATATTGAGATTGGTACAAAAAATTCTGAAGTTATATCAGAAACGACCACATTTAGATAGTTTGTTGAATAAGTATCGAGGATTTCAACAAACATTAAAATAAAGACCATATATATGAAATAAATTGGAGAGTGTCTTATTCTAGATTCTCTTTTTTTATTATTCATATTACCATTTTCTACCTATGCACATTAAAATCTTCTTCTTTTTGTTTTAAAAACAGAGTATTTTAAATATTTAGAGTCAAATACAAAATCGCTAGACATTAAATGTCAGCAAAAAGAAGGGACAATATAGCCACTTATAAGCTTTTGCTTTAATTGAGGTTTAAATAAAAAATATTTGATCTTACAATTAGCATTAAAGAGGTTGAGGATTATTTTATCATATAGTATCAATTTCGATACGGAAGCATTAAAAAACACAGTAATTAACAATGCAAAAGTGAATTATACTTCAGAACACTCAAAATTAATTGATGAAATATCTAGAGTTTTATGCATTATAATCCAGATTCCTGAAACCGCAATGAAGGGAATCGTGTCGAATGCTATAAGAGAATGGCAACTAAAGAATAGAAAAACTGTTGCTGAATTAGCTGAATTACCTATTGCTAGACGTTTAAATGCAGTTAAAGAGATCTTTCATCAAGGAAACATGACTTTAAAAAAGATGCTACAACAACCAAAACCCAAAAATGAGATTATTTTGGATATCGCATTTGAAAAAGCTTTCAAACATTATCTTAATTGGATATGCCAAAATTCTTAATATGACTTGTTAAATTATTGGATTATCAATTTAATTTAAATAGATAATTTGTGCTAGGTTTTAACTCGTAAGTTTATTGCATTAATGAGTAATTCTAAATTCCTCTCAAGATTATAATATCGGATCATATCAAGAGGTTCATTATAATCATTTAATGTTTCTTGGTGATGAGAATCACAACCAATACCAACTGGAATTTTATATTCTCTTATTTTTTCAAAAAATCTTTCATATCGAGGAGAATAAAAAGAAGGGTAACTTGAGTTAAATTCAAAATATATATTATGCTTTTTGAGAAAAATCATTAAAATATCTAAGTTTCCTAACATAAAAAACGAAGGATCAAAATGAGCTAATCCTAGAATTGGAAACATAAGAGGATTGTTAATTTGATTTTTCCAATAATGAATAATATTTTCAAGGTAGGCAATAGTTTCGTAACTTTGAAGGTACTCAAATAAAATCAAATCAAACTCACCAATATTTATATTTTTTTTAATAAATTGCTCTGTACTCGAGAGATCTATTTCTATTCCTTTTAAAAGGACTATTTTGATATTATTATTAAATATATAAGCTTGACAATTTGAAATTTCATCAAGATATGATGAAATGGTGAGATTATTATTCAGTTTAGAAACCCATGCTTTCCATGAGTTAGTAAGATGATCTGTAATTGCTATATAATCTAGTTTTAATTTAATGGATTTCTTTACAATTTGATTAATAGTTTGTTTGCCATCTGAGTAATTCGAATGTATATGAAGATTTAACTTTGGAAATTCCATTGAAAAAACTAACCTTGAATAGAACCTTACATTATAAAAAGAGGAGATAGACTTTTATACTCCTAGGGTTTTTGTTTCTTTGTTTAAATAAAGACTAAAAAGACCTCCAAGTAATAAAGTTATGCCAAGGAATATTAAAGTTCCATTAAATAAAAATTCAGCAGTGGTTTGGGATATGATTAAAGAACCAAATGTAATTGAATCTATTGAAATTAAATCTAGAGCAAAAAGAGATACTAGAACAAAAATAAATAACGAAGAGAAGAACTGTATTATGCTAATTATAATATTAATATTGTAAATTAATTTTGCTTTACTCTTCTTTAACTCAATAATTTGACCAATACCAATATCAATTGCAACTTCCTTCTTATTTACTCTTTTTATGAAAAAAAATACTAATTCTCTAAGAGGAATAATATCAAAAAAGATCGTTCCAATTGCAAAAAAGCAGAAAAATATGAGAATGCGAAGTAAAACTAAAGAAAAAGTAGCAGAAAAACCAATTATTGGAGATACTAATACACTGAAATTATTTAATATCCAAATAAAAATACCAACGAGGATAAGAGCAAAAAATTTCAATCCCGCAAGAGTGAGGATAACTGAATGACGATCTGCTATTGTTAGTAGGTAATATGTTACTCCTATAAATAATAAAATTATACCAATAAGTATTGCATTTGGATTCAAAACAAAACTTATTATTAGACAAGTAGAACCAACAATTATGGGTAAATATGGAAAAAATGGTGCCTTAAAAGGACGATCTAATTCTTTTCTTTTATATCTTAGGATAACCGCAGCAAAATTTACAAATGCCAATCCAAAGAAGTAAATAAAGGTTGTGATATTTGCTGTAAAACCGACATCAGCGTAAATAATTGCTAAAACTGTAAAAAAAATTGCTATAATGGTTGTTACAACTAACACTAAAGTGGGTTTTTCGGTTTTTTTACTTATTTTTAAAAATTTTTTTGATATATAATGATCTCTTGCTAACGCATACATCACAGCTACGCCAGAACCTAACGCGGTATTCATTGTGATTAATATTGATATCATTGCGGCTATTCCCATCAATAAATATCCAGGAAAACCTAGTATATCATTCATTATGAAAGCTAATAGTATTGGAGATTCCAAATCTGAAGAATAAGTACTGATATTTATCATTACAACTATGGTCATGGATAAGTATACTAGCAGAGTAACAAGAATTGCAAAAATATTGGTTTTTGGAATATTCTTTGAAGGATTCTTCAAATCAGCATTTAAATACGCTAAATTTGTCATAATTCCTGTAAAAAAGATGAATAGTGATGAAAACCAAAAAATTACAGCAAAGAAATTAGTTT
>JBHLLI010000050.1:0-27004 GCA_048885765.1 Candidatus Hermodarchaeota archaeon | reverse complement strand
TGCCACCCCAAACCAGCAATTTTTGCCAGTGGGGGAGTGAGTACTGCACCACCTAAAGGATGTACTGGATGTGCTCCGAATCCATTTTTTCTCAGATAACTCGCGATCTTATTCGTGGCTATTCCAAGATCCCTATATGTGCGATGGACCTCATGAAAGGTGTCGTAACTAGGTGCTTTATCTATTTTCTCCTTATTCATTTCCATTATTAAAACTATGCAATTTTTGTACAAAATACCTTTATTTTGAAAAATATATTTTGATGGAATTTTGCAATAACCTATCATACCAATTCCTAATGACATAATGAATTCTTGTAATTCTTGAAGTTTAATATCGGATATTGTTGTTTTTGGACACGAAGGGTTTTTGTTGATTTCCTTAAATCCTTTAAAAATACCTCTTATACTTCCAATCATAACGTGTAGAATCTTGAATCTGAAGAATTTAGTTGGATTCCCTTCTTCGATACGTTTTATCGCTTCTAGAGGAATCTCAAATCGTACAGGTGATTCTGGAATAAATGAGATACAATTATATAAATCTGTGATTTTCTCTTCTTTTTCTAATATTTTCATATAACGAGGTTTGCCGATTTTTATCAGAATAGCTTCCTTAATACGTTGTCGTATTCTCATATTTACGATAAAGCTCCCTTATCTAAAAATATAATTAAAAACCGTAAATTTCTCCTAATTTCTGATAGTGAGAAGGTATAATTTCAGATATTATGAAATTTGAATTTTATTTATCCAAAATATATTCAAAAGTAAAAAAAGAACGACTCATTTAAAATTCATCCATGTCGTCTTCGTCTTCAAATTCAGCTTCTTCTACTCGAGGTGCTAAAAAGTAGCTTAGTTCTCCACCTTCAAGAAGATTGAAAATCATTTTTAAAGGGTGATCAGTTTTTAATGATATTTCTAATTTTTCAGTGATGGAAGCTATTTTAAGGATTGCTTTTAAAAAGGTTAAAGAATATGCTCCACTACTGGTACCACTGATATCCGTTTCGATCAAATCATCTTCATTCAAATCATATTCCATTTCACCAATTTGCCCTGTAGAACTAAAAACTAATCCTTGTCCCTCTATCGCATTCATATTCAATATTTCAGAGTAAATTTCAGCATCTTTTATGGCTTCTACCAGAAATTCAGGATCAAGTACCCATTTTGCTGGATATTCAATCTTTAAAAGATTATCCATTGGAATTTCTTCAATCTCAATATCTAATAATGCTAAGCTAAATGTTCTTGTGCGTGATACACCTTCACGTTGCATTTTTATTTTTATCTTCTGATCAGCTTCATTAAAATCAATTTCAACTGAATCGTTCGCAGCACTTCTTTTCAAAATCTTGTCTAAGTCATCTAAATTAAGTCCAACTTTTGATTCTTTTTCACATTGATAATCATCAAAATTTTCCTTATTAATTGAGAGTTTTAATAAGCAAATTCTACTTGGATCCATTGCTGAGATAGTGAATTTTTTAGGAGTGACTCGAAATTCTGTTTCGTCAATAATACTCGCGAGAGTTTCAACTATCCCTTTCAATATCCGACTATTTTCCAATTTTAACGTAAAAGTCATAATCTTTCAGTATTTTTATTGAATGATAATTAAGATAAATATGTTTTATTCACATTATTAATAATGTTTGATATTAGTCTTTTAATAATACCAATTTTAGGTATTAAATTAATTATTTATACTTATCCTAAATTTTCAAACATGTAATATTTAATTAAATGATTCTTATTTAAAAAAAAAATGTCTTTTCAGTTCGCTAAACAAAGAATAGTTAAAGATATTTCTCTAGATGATGAACGAATCCAAGTTACTGGATACATTAAAAGCAGAGTCAGTGATAAGCAAATTGTTTTAGATGATAAAACTGGTGAAATTAATGTTAATCTTATGAGTATTGATGAGTTCAAATTTAAGGAAAATGATTTAATTAATGTAATAGGAGATATTGAGTTCCAATCTTCTGGTGAAAAAGTGCTTAATGCGGATATTGTCCAAGATATGAATAAGCTAAATTTTGACTACTATCAAAAAATGTATCAAATTAAAAAGGAACTGAATCTAAATTAGATAAATATGAACGTATATTAGGACAACTAATCTAAAAATTTTTGAATTTCGACTGTATACCCATTAGGATCTTCGAAGAAAAAATGGTATATTTTAAATTTTTCATTAACTGTAGGGTTTTCTGGAATAATAACACCCAATTTGATTAATTTGTTATAAATTTCATCAACATCATCAGTTACAAGAGTTAAAATTGGACTTTTTTTAGTATGGATGACCTGCATATGTTCACAAAAACCAATTTTACTTTTACTATTTATGCTAAATATTAGACAAGCACCTTGATCTTTATATAATTTTAAACCAAGAATATTTTTATAAAATTTTGATGTAGCAGTAAGATCAGTAGTGCCTAAAAATGTAATAAATTCTTTAAACTTCATATAAATCAAAATTATTTAATTGATTGTCTATTCCAAGTAAAATTTTTAATATTTTTTACAATTATATAGAAATTCAATATACTATATTTCAATATCATAAAATTTTTTAACTTTTTCTGTTTTTATATTTTAATTTTTACTAAATATTAGTAGTATAATTAATATGGTTGAATTTTGTCCTGAATGTTCAAGTCTCTTACGTAAAAAGATTATGAATGGTACGTCCTTTCTGGCATGTAAGTGTGGTTATGAACGAGAACTTATGTCAGATAGTGCAAAAATTAAAGAAAACATCCAAAAGAAAGAAAAAGACTTGGAACAAAATTTAGTAATTATATCTGAAAAGGATAAAATTACTTCTAACCCAATCACTAGAAAAGAATGTCCTAAATGTAAGAATATGGAAGTAGAAACCTGGCAAGTTCAAATTAGGAGTTCAGATGAGCCAAGTACACACTTTTTCAAATGTACAAGTTGTAAATATACCTGGCGTGAAGAATAGTAAAAATTTCATCAATAAGTAGAACTATATTATAACGATTATTTCTAATAAAAATCATAATATTGTTTATTTCCATATGAAATTAAAAATTAAATTATCTTCTTTATGATTAAGATGAAATTTTTACGGAGAGCTCGAGCTATAATTGACTCTAATAGTAAAGTTATCTTTGGATTGACTCAAATAAAAGGAGTTGATATGAGATTAGCTCAAGCGATTGTTAAAACAGCAGAATTAAATCCTAATCTCAGGATAGGAGATCTCTCTGAAGAACAATTAGCTAGAATTGATAATATAATATCGAATCCCATAGAGAATGGTATACCTAATTGGATGGTAAATCGATTAAAAGATTTACACACGGGTGAAGATCATCATATTATTACAAATAAATTGGAGATAATAAAAAGAAGAGATATCGATAGAATGAAAAAGATCAAGAGTTTTAAAGGAAAAAGGCATCCTAGAAGGTTAAAAGTTCGAGGTCGGAGCATCTATTCTGAGATAGTAAGCAAGATTCATTCTTTAATGAAAACTAGGGGTTCAAATGAAATTGTTTTAGAAAGAAAATACTTACCAGAGTTCATTGGAAAAAATTTTTTGGATTTTAAAAATGGATATATCATTAAAGAGAGAATTGTTAAATATTTAGAGGAAAATAATATAGAGATACAATATAAGGACAATTTTATAAAAATTATTAGTAATTTAGTATGATTTATCGTGAAAGAACAGTTTCACGAATATTTTTATTTGGATACTTATTAATTTACAAATATAGATTGTTAGATTCAATTTGAATCCAAAAAATATCAAGAGGGAGAAAAATGAATAAATCAAATTTAGAAATTGGTTCATTTATAATACTTTTTATGGGAATGTATACAATAGTGATGGCCCTGCTATGGATATTTGTAACTGAAATAATGTTTGTGAGTGATTTTGCATATTATACTGGTTTAACATACCAACAGTATTTAGGTGCCGCTCCTGAATTTGCACAGATTTACATTATCACAAAAAAATTAGTCGGTTGCATTCTATTAGCTAATGGAGCTATGGTTGTTTTAATAAACCAAAAAAGTTATCGTAAAGCTGAAAAATGGTCTTGGTATGCAATTCTTATAGGTGGTGGGATATCTTGGAGTACTTTTATTATATATAAAATCTATATTGGATATATTGGAATAAGTATGATTACATTCGTTGTTGGAATTAGTCTTCTAGTGATCGGTTTAGTTCTTCCAGCTAAGGAAATATTGACCAATTAATTTTCTTAATTTGTACACGAGATAAGCTTTAGTTTAAGTATAGGAGAACAGGATTATTTTGACCGATAAAATAGAAAATATTGTTGGGATTGGAATAATTGAAATTACAGAGAAGATAGATTTAAACAAGCTCGCCAATAATTATGTTAATACTGAGTATAACCCAGAACGTTTTCCAGGACTTGTAATGTACATAGAAAAACCACATGCTACTATATTAATATTTTCTACTGGTAAAATGGTCTTAACTGGCTTAAAAAAGAAGAGTGATGTTCAATTAGCATTTGATATAGTTTTAGAACGATTTCGCAAAATAGGAATCAAATACATTAATCCTAAGGTAAAAATACAAAATATTGTAGCAACTGATAATTCAGGTTGGGTTAAAACTGGCAAAATTGAATAATTAAAGATTTATTATTAAAATTCTCAATGAAGTTTTGGATATTTATCCAGATTTTTTAAGATATGAGTTACTTTTAAGCTAAATGATTGCTTAAAACCTAATGACTCGTAAAATGTGGAAGCGATTAGATTATTAGTATATAATCGCAACAATTCAAAATGGTTAGCACTATTGTGAATAATTTTATTTAACAATAGAATGCCTAATCCTTTTCTACGATATTTCGGGGATATATATACATGCCTAACACGTCCTATGTTAGGATTATTGATGTAAGGATCAACATTTAACCCACCAAGTCCTATGCATAAATCTGATATACATATTCCAAATAAGATCTCACCCTGCTTACTAAAGTCATTTAAACCACTCTTCCATTCGAAAATAGTTCGCTTAACGAATTCGAAACCTTCAAAATGAGCTTCTGTAGCCAAATTTTCTATTAAATCCAAATTTGAAGCATTAATTTGCTTAAATACTATATTCATATGACTTAATGAATTTGGGTTAATATAATGTTACTCATTTAAAAGTCAGTGAAGTAGTACGACTTTATCTATTAAGACAAGACTTCTAGAATTTTAGTTAAAATTCTGGCTTTACCCCCTGTAGATTGAAGTAAAGTTTTTCCACAAACTAAACATTCTACATCAGTAGCAGAACACCCAAAAATTATTTGTTGATTTCCACAATTTAAACATTTTACGCGTAAAAATCTGCTTTTTGGTTGTGGGATAAGTTCCTTTTCTTGTCTTTTATGTACCATATTTTTCACTTTTTTTATGCTTCTTGTAATTCTAGTCGCTTTACTCGATATGATTTAGCATAATGCTTTTTTCCACATTCAGAACACTCTAACAAAGGAGTCGATCTCTTGTTTATTTTTGCATTTTTATGGAAAATTTCTTTAGGGAACGAACCATATCCCTTCTTTTTTCGTTCGACTCTTCTACGTCCATGATTTAGCATACGTTCTTTGCCTTTCTTATATAAAGTTACACTATGCATTTGATGTGATCGGCATGTTGGACAGTATCTTCGTATTGTGCGTGGGTATTTCAAATTTAAAAAACCACTTTTATCTGATAACCTAAAATAATTATTTATAAATTTTAAATTTTATTAGTTCTGGTTAGTTCTATATGAAAGCCATCTTGTTTAATAAAAAATAATTTAAATCTTATTTACATAATGTTAATAAAAACATATTAATTGAGATAATCAATGTTTAAAGAGAAATTTAGCGAAGGAGTAATTAGTGCTAAGCAATTTGATAGAGAAGATATTGAATATATATTGAAAAAAGGAAAAGAAATGATTAATATAAAGAATTCAAATCTTCTCAATGGAAAAATATTAGCAACACTATTTTTTGAGCCATCTACTCGAACTCGTCTTAGTTTTGAATCTGCCATGTATAGATTAGGTGGAAGTGTGATTGGATTTCATTCCGGAGATGTTTCTTCTATAAAAAAAGGTGAAAGCATTGCAGATACGATAAGAACAGTAGAAAACTATAGTGATTGTATAGTTATGAGGCATTCGCTTGAGGGGGCAGCACGAATGGCATCAAAATTTTCTAAAGTCCCTATTATTAATGCAGGATCAGGAAGTGGAGAACATCCGACTCAAGCTTTATTAGATCTATTAACGATTACTGAGGAAATTGGTACTTTAGATGGATTAAATATTGGTTTAATGGGTGATCTCAAATATGGAAGAACTGTTCATTCGCTTTCAATTCTTTTGTCAAATTTTGATATAAATATTTATTTTATTAGTCCTATAGAATTGAGGATGAGAAATCGAGACAAAGATTTTCTGCAACAGCGGCATGTTAAATATAAGGAAATTACAAATTACAGGAAAATTCTTAATATTTTAGATGTTCTTTATATGACCCGGATACAAAAGGAAAGGTTTGCTGATTTGGAGGAATATGAAAAGATTAAGGACATTTATATTTTTCGAAAAGATGATCTTAACGATACAAAAGATAATTTTAGATTATTGCATCCTCTTCCAAGAATCACAGAAATCTCTCCAGATGTTGATAACTCAGAAAAAGCCATTTATTTTAAGCAAACTTATTATGGAATCCCTATGAGAAAAGCTCTCTTGGCTGAATTAATGACAAATTAATTATTCTTTTTTAATGATATAGCACTTATCTCGCATTGAATTATATTTTTTAGAGTTTTTAATATATTCCTTTCATTTTCACTTATATTTAAGGTAAACAATGCCCCTCGGTCTAAAATACTCTGAAATTTCTTAAACAAATGAATTTTTTTGTCAAAAGAAAGACTGCAATCATCTTTTATTAAAGTTGGGGTATAATGACCTGAAGTCTGGTTGAGAGCTGGTTTTCCATTATGCCATGAGTCCTCTAAGTAAGAATCATAATGAGGTTGGCTTAACACAAATTTATTTCCATTTGAGTTATTTTTTTCACTTATAATCTGTTTCATCAAAGTAAGTATTTTTAAAGCAAAAGATTCACTACTTTCTGTTCTATCAAGTTCAATACCACAATGGTGTAATACAGCTTCATTAAGACCGAAAAAACTAATCGATTTCAGAGCTTCTTTTAATATATAATTCCTGTTTCCTTTCAAAATACTCGAAACTATGAAATCCCATTGTTTAAGTGAATTTAATTTCTTCTGCACTAGTTTTTCTTTATAATCATACAATTTAAAAACGGATGATAATTTTTCTTGTAATAACTCTAAAAATTTTTCATCATTCTGCCTAGCTTCTATAGATATGCTATGTAGGTTGATCAATATTTTATCTAATATTACCTGACTTGTTTGGAAATTTGATATTGGTATTAATGATGAATTAAACACATTTGAGATTGATTTACTATACAAAATAGCATTATTTCTAAAATTACTTAATATTAATTGTTGAATATTATTATTTTGAGAATCTGAAGGATATAAATTTGAATACTCAAATAAAAATAGTGGTTTAATTAAGCCTTTACACCTTTTTGTTAAAGAGAGAAAAAAAGCCTCGTCAATGAGATGCTGATTTGTTGAACTTCTATTATTAAACTCCAATGTAAGAGATGATTTTGTCTTATTAAAACTATTATTGAATCTAGCAATTTGGGAGGTTAAAAATAGCAATTCAGAAGAATCTGTTTTAGGTAATGAAATGGCAGAAAGGAATTGAGTGTTAAAATTTCCTAAGACTAAGTCTTCGGAGTAAAATTGTTTCAAACAATATAAAAGATCAGTAAATTGAATAACCAATTCTGTATTATTTAATTCCTTGTTTCCATTATTTTTTAAGTTGATATTCTCATTATAAAAATAATCCATAATTCCTTCTGTATCGATATAAAGACTTAAAGGTCTCAAAGCCCAATAATTCAAATGTAAAAGAGCTATTTCTCCAGATAAATATAAATCAGCTAAATTTTTAGGGATAAGATTAAGTAGTAAATATTGCTCAGATACATCAGAACCTAACTTTTCAATAAAGATTCTAGGGTTGATTTGTCTTCTTCTGCTTTCAAACAACTTAGTCACTTCAAAAGGAGGGGTTCCTAATCTTGTTAATTTATGTCTTATTTCTTCTAGACCTTTTTCTAATAAAACAGCATTAATATATTCTCGCATTAACGGAGCAGTCAAATATTCTATATTTGTCTTAGAAAGACGTTCTTCCACTTCACGAGCAATTTGCTTAGCTAAAAAATGCTCCAATTCACCCTCTGTAACTAGATATTTTTCAATTTTAGTTGTATCAAATAATTCTTTAGAATATTTTGAGGTTCTGATCATTTTGGTTTGATTTTGCTGATTTAGGATCTGTTCAATTGATAAGATCTTATCTATAATTTTCTCTCCCAAAATTGTGATGGAATATCCCTCCTCAGAAGAATCTATTAACTCACTTTTCTTTAGAGTGTTTAAATGAAAAGACAAATTCACAGTTGAAAGATCATTCCCTAATACTTCTTTTTGTATTCCTGAAAATGACAAGGGAGTCTGATTAGTTTTCAATTTTTTTAGAATGTCAATCCTAATCTTCTGACCTAAGGTTTTTAGTTGCTTTTCTAAGAGATTATGATTTTTGTCGGCATCCAATTTATATAATAACCCTGTTCTAATTTGTTAATTCTGTTTGAGTAAATATTATATCTTTTAAATATATAAAAATTTAGAATTTTTCTTTAAGATTGGGGAACAAGGATAATACGCAGGTGATATTAAACTTCTAAATAAAAGAAAGAAGCAATGGCTCGATTATATTCATTTATAAGAAAGTTATTTTTCATAATTTGTTTAGATTTATTATTTGGCATTTAAAAATTGGACTCCTTCTTTGTTATATTTCATTGAGTTATTCACCTATTTATAAAAATTATTTTATAAATTTGTATAAAAGAAGTGAAAACAAATAATGTCAAAAAAAAGTCAGATCACAGAATTAGCTTTAGAAGACAAAGAGGTCACACAAAAAAGGAGTGAAAACTACTTCCAAATTGATATTTTAAAAGCAGCAATGATATTTCTAGTTATTTTTGACCACGTTGTTTCTTGGAATATTAAGTCTTATGTTGCGGTTTCTTTATGGGAGCGTATCTCAATTCCTGTATTTTTAGTTATAATGGGTTTTAATTTGGGAAGTTCCTTTCAAAAAGATGGTTTACAAACATTAAGAGAACTATACAGCTGGAAGTATTTTAAAAAAAAAATTTTTCGGTATATTCTACCATTTTTGGTGTTGTATATTGCTTCAACATTTATAGGATTGTTTATGTATGGATTTGATTTAACTGCGATGTGGTGGGGACAGTTTTATCCAGACCATGGTTTTCTACAATTATTTACCGGTTACTTGCTATTTTGGGGTCCAGGGAATTGGTTTATTCCAGTACTTATCCAATCTATTTTAGTTATACCATTGATTTATTGGTTATTCAAACAAAACCGAATTGTAGGACTTGTATTATGTTTTGTAATCGAAATAGTATTACAATTAACTGTGTTCTTCGTGATTGGAGAAATTACAACATGGGAAGAAGTCCATCTATTAAGTTTTTTTATGAATTCTGCCCTATTTTACTTACCTGCTATTGGATTAGGAATATGGTTCTCTTTCGGATATAAACTCAGTGAAGATAGGAATTTCTTCATGTGGCTTTTGTATCCAATCAGTTTGGGATTCATAATAGCACACCAATTTTTTGCCTTCAGAATAAGAATTGATGGGGTTTCATTGCTTAGGGGAGATTATCACTTACTAATGATTCCATATTCAGCATTTCTATTTTTACTCGCAATGAAATTCTTACCTCAAAAATCTAATAAACGAATAGCACGAGGAATTTCATTGATTAGCAGATCGACATATCATATTTTACTGACTCAGATATTAGGATATGGAATGATTACCGCTTTTTGGGGTACTCATTATATCATAGATACATTAATTACCATTCCTATAGACCTATTTGAGGCATTTTTATTATTCGAGTATGCGTTAAATCTAATAGTTCTAGGGATTATATTCGTTTCATTTGGAATTCTTTGGTATAAGATAGATCAAAATAAGAATATACTAAGGCGTGTACTGTATTATTTCAACTTTTTCATAGTCTTTTCTACATTGTTTTTTTGGTCTTTCTGGGCACAGACGCCTAGTATACCAGTCCCGATTCCTTTAATAACCATCATCACATATGCTGTTGTTGCTTTAATCACTTATATCATACTGAGAAGACCGCTAAAAACAAAAGCATTAGGTTTTTGGACGTTATTTTTAGTAGTAGCATTTACAATGATGGTTTTAGAAATATCACTTTTACCTGCCAACTTATATTGGATCTCTTGGATTGCTATGGGTGGAGTCTTGATTGGAGCAGTAGTTGTTACCATCTTGGATTACAAAATTAAAATTTAAATTTATTATAATTTTTTTTTATTTTTTTGACTAACAAAAATTGGACTACAAATATCTTTAATAGTAATTCACCAAATTGTTAGATATTAAATGAATTTTAAAAGTGTATTTTTATGAAGTTAAATGATCCTAATAGAAAAGTTAAAGTAGGAACAATAGGGTTGTGGGCAATATTTGCTATTGTTACTGTAGTAATGATCGCTCTCGTTTTTGGTGAAGTCTTTATGCCTTATGATTATTGGATTCCCATCATTCCTATTGGAGTATTATTGATTTTATCAGTTATGGCTACAATTGTAGATTTTAGGTCGGAACAAAGGATTAAAATCGGAGTAATTGGGGTATGGACCATATTCTTAATAACTACTGTTGTATTGGCTGCTCTTATATTAGGAGAAGTTTTCACTCCTGAAGAATATTGGATTCCAGCAATTCCAATTGGAACTTTATTTGTGTTAGCTCTTATTATCACCATTTTAGAATACATTTCAGGGGAAGTTAGATTCTGTCACAAATGTGGAAAAAGATTTGAAAAGAAATGGGATTTCTGTCAAGAATGTGGGGCAAGGGTCCTTATAGCTTGCCCAACCTGTGGTATGAAAGTTAAAGGAAACCCAAAGTTTTGTTATAAGTGTGGAACAGATTTAAGTGAGATTAAAGTTGAGCATGTTTATCGACCTCCTCCTAAACCTAAAGTAGATAGTCAAGCAAATTTCTGTCGAGAATGTGGAAGTATTGCAAATCCTGAAGCTAAATATTGCGGTTATTGTGGTGCTGCCCATGTTTAAAAATTGTACTTTTTTTATTTTTTCTTATAAAAGTTTCAAATAAGAAAGGAGTAATATAAAAAATTATCTAGCAGAAACAGCAATTCGTTCTATCTCATCTTTCCTTTTTACAGCTCTAGATTCTTGGCTATTATTTGCGGCTAATATTAATTCTTGGGCTAAATTTTCTTCAAATTGCTTAACATTAGCATGGGATCTAGCTCCTATTGCTTGAACGAGATACTTGATAGCTAAATCAATTCGACGCTGAGGTGCGATATCGACTGCTGACGCATAGGAAATACCGCCCATAGCTATCTTCGTGGTTTCTTCTCTGGGTGCTGTATTAATAATTGCATCTACTAAGACTTGTATAGGATTTTGTCCAGTTAGTAATTCTATTAAAGTGAATGCATTTTCGAGACTTCTTAATAACTTTATTTTTTTACCAGAATTATAAGAACTTTTATGCCCTCTAATTTTTCCGCTAATAAACCCAGGTGAGAGTAATCTATTATTAAATCTTTCAATTATTGAGACTTTAGAAGATTTCCAGAATCTTTTATGTTCATGCTTCCCAGCTGAATGAGGTACAATAATAGGTCTCAAATTAATATACTTTTCAAGGGTTATATCATCAACATTAATGTCTGCAAAAGACCATTTATTAAATAGTTTTATTTCTTGCTTTGCTTTGCTCATAGCTAAATACCTCTTTAACGAAGTGGTTTCTCTTTCTTCCCTGCTAAAAGAGCATCCAGGCTTACACCATTAACTTTTACTACTTTATAACGAACACCTGGGAGATCTCCAATAGATCGTCCTTTTGCCCCTCCAATTCCTTCCACAATCACTCTATCATGCTCTTCTATGAAATTAAGTGCTCCATCTCCTGGAAGGAATGCTGTTACACCTTTTCCATTCTTTTTCAATTGCACTCTTACACATTTTCTTATTGCTGAGTTTGGTTGTTTGCTCTCACGTCCAACTTTTTGAAGAACAATACCTAGCGCTTGACATGATCCTTCTAATGGATCTACTCTTTTTTTCAATTGAAGTTTTCTTCTTTTGTATTTTGTTTTGGACCATCGATATTTCTTTCGATTTGCCTGAAGTTTTCGAGCAGCATAAAGTCCTTTTGGGCTACCTATATAAAACACCTTAATTAATTATTTGATACTACTTAAGTAGTAGAAAAAATGTTTCCTTAAACTTAAAATTTATGTATAGTTAGTGTTATTTTTAGATATTTTTGGTATTAATAATTACATTATCAACTTCAAAATATCTTAAAACGAGTTCTTTTATTTTTCTTATCATAGAGCCATCTTTACCAATTGCTTTACCACGATCTTGAGGTCGTACAGTTATAACGACAGTTTTCTTTAAGTTTCTATTTTCCTTGATTTCAATATTTTGAACCATTATTGTATTTTTAGTGGTTTGCAAGATATTTTGGATAAATTTATTTAAGTTCTCTGAGAAAGCAATTACATCAATCTTTTTTTGGAGTTTAGATTTTAAGTCTTTGACGTGTTCACCAGATTTTCCAATTGCTTTTCCAACATCTTCTTCTTTTACTAAAAAAATAATAATTTCAGTGCCATTTTCAGGTGATTTAAAGATAAGACAATCTTTAATAATGGCACCAGAGATATTATTAAATAGGGAAATAAGTTCCATTGCTTCCCGATCAATTTTTATATTTTTTTTTAACATGAAAAAACCAAATCTCTACTGTTTGTTAATATCATTTAGTTTTTAAGGAAATTAAGTCTGAATCTCCAAAATCAATTACACCAATAATAGATATCATATAAGGCTTAGCGCAAGCTAATCCTAAGTCCCAGCTTGAACCTTTATATTTATAAATAAAAAGCTTGTCTTTTAGAAGATAATTGTAATTATTTAACTCATCGATTAAATCTGTTGGACAGTTATTACTAACAATTAGCATTTTATAGGGATTTTCTCTATGTAAACTCCTAAGAACTTGAGTTTTACCAAAAATTATTTTACCCGTTTTATACGCGACTTTAATATTAGTGTCTACATCGAATTCTTTCGTTTTTTTCCTACTAAGATCTACTTTCTCAATGGAAGTTTTAGTTTTTCTCTTTGCCATGATATATTCAAACAGTTTCTATATAATAAGTAATAAGAACAATACTTTTTTAACTTTTTTAGGCACATTTAAGTTATTTCGTCTAAATTAAAAGTTTTCGGTTGATTTTAACTTTTTTTCTTCTTTTTTAATAAATCTAAATTAGCATCGAGGTCAAACATTACATTTACACGCCCAGAACCTATGGGACTGATCTGTCCTACAATCACATTTTCAGGAATTCCTAAAAGACGTTCTTCCTCGCCATAGAGCCCTGCATCAAGCAGTTGATTAACAGTAACTTCAAATGCAGCTCTTGCAAATACACTCGATTTTGAACCGGAAATTCCATGTCGACCAATTGATTGTATAGAGCCTGAATAACACATAAGATCAGCTAAGATTAAAAGATGTCTTAAATCTACATCTAATCCTTGTTGTTCAAGCACTTTTTGAGATTCCAAAATGATCATTTGGCGTGCAGCTTCAATTCCATATAACTTTTCTATTTCATGGATATGGTTTGAAACTGTTCTTGTTACGTCAACTCCTTCTATTTGGATAACACTTTGCATGTTTGTACCTTCGGTTTTTATTACCCACTCTTCCCCATCATCTGACGGAGTTAATAAACCTCTTTTTACCCCCCTTATACCTTTTACAACTTTTTTAAGAATCTTTTCTCTTAATTTTTGTAAACTTTGTAGATCCTCTATACCAGGGTCAATAATTATCGAATTGCCTTCACGTTTTATTGTACCCTTCTTCTTATAACGCTTCAAAATTTCTGGTATTTCATCAATTTCAATCCCCTTTTTCTCACAAATTTCAGGGATTAAATTTATTACTATATTCCAATTTACAAAGTCTAAATCTATATCATGGATTATTTGTTCTATACGGATTTGCTCAATTCGATTATGTACTTCAATTGCCTTTTCTTCAGTTTCAGAATAAGGTTTTTCAAGGTGCACAGACATTTGTGGAGTACTTGGAAATCGACGCGCATCAACGATCTCGATTAAACGAGGTAATCCTTGGGTAACAGAGAATTCTTCTACTCCCGCATAATGGAAAGTTCTTAGAGTCATTTGAGTTCCTGGTTCTCCAATAGATTGAGCTGCAACAGTACCTACTGGTTCTGAAGTTTCTACAAGAGCATTATTAAAATTAATATAAATTTTATTTAAGAGGTATTCTAATTGTTCCTCTTCTAAATCTTCATCAATTATCTTATCTCTTATTCTAACAATTAAATCTTCGGGAATGCCATCTTTTTTTAATAATTCTAATTGATCATCCAAATATTTTGCATTAACTTTTGCCATTTATATCTTTACCTTCAAAATATATATATTATTTATTTTGTTCTTCTTTCCAATCTAAATATGCGCTGGTTTCTTTACCACGCCAAATTGCTTTTTTCCCTGTTTCTTGCTCAAATTTTTGTTTTAATGATTCTTCATCCATTTCTTTCTCAGTTGGTTTTGGCACAGTAGAAACTTCTTTTATTGGTTCTTTCTCAGTATCTATTTTTTTCTTAGGTTCAGGTTTTTTTGATGAAGACCCCTTTTTAATCTCTTCGCGTACTTCATCAACATTTAGAGCTTTAGCTTTCAGTAATAAGACATCAAGATTTACCGCAGCACCATGATCAGTATGCATTGCATCAATTCCATCATCTCCAAAGCAGAATTGAATAACATTTTTATCAGAGTTTCTCACAGTACCATCATTTTCGACCACCATATCCTGTAAAGCATTCACCAACCTACGTTGCATATATCCAGATGTGGAAGTTCTTACTGCTGTGTCGACTAATCCTTCTCGCCCACCCATTGCGTGAAAGAAGAACTCCACTGGTTTTAATCCATTTCTATATGAAGAAGAAACAAATCCTCTTGATTTAGGTGAGAGATCATTAATTTTAAAGTGAGGAAGGGTTCTCATACTATATCCTCTATTAATTCTCTCTCCTCTAATTGCTTGTTGACCTACAAGCGCAGACATCTGACCTAAATTTAGTATATTTCCTCGGGCACCAGATTTAGTCATAATAACAGAATGAGCTTCATCTCCAATGAATTCCGCTGCAGTTTCATTACCTTTATTTCTAGCCTCTGCTAATACTTGCCGGATTCTTAATTCTAATGTTTCTCTCATAGAACGCCCAGGTGCCCTTCTAAGGATTTTAGTATCATTATCATAAAAGGCATTTATTAACTTTTGAGATTCTTCATTTGCTTCCTCTAGTATTTTTTGAATAGCTTCATATGCATCTCCATGAACATAAACCTCATCCAATCCCATAGTCATTCCATTCTGTCTAATAACATATAAAAGCATTTTTGTTGCACTGTCTAAAAATCTTCTACCTGTTGCATTACCATGATCTTTGATAATTCTTTGTAAAATACTATTTGATTGCATAGCACCGAAAGAATTTTCATCGATTGTACCCGTTATTAAATGTCCATTTTTAATTACTACATACGCATCATATGAACAATTTTCTTCTTCACATACTTCACATTTTTTACAAAATTTAGATTTCACTTTTATATTAAGATCATCTGGAAATAAGGTACTAAATATATCCTTACCAGAATACATAGGTACTGGATCAACAACAACAGGAGTTAGGTTGTCCAAATTGAAATTAGGATTGTTTTTGAAAACATCTCCATTATACAATAATTTCAATGTATCCTTTTTAGTATAAAGAGAGTCTTTACTTGTAAATTGAAAAACACTTGATATAAAATCTTGAATACCACCTAAAATCGGACCACCAAATCTAGGAGATAATATATGTTCTTGAACTTTTAGAAGTAATTCCGCTTCCGTCCGAGCTTCTTCAGATTGCGGTACGTGCAAGTTCATTTCATCTCCATCAAAATCGGCATTATATGGTGGACACACTGTTAAATTTAAGCGAAAAGTTCTTCCTTTCATTATTTTTACTTCGTGAGCCATTATAGACATCCTATGAAGAGAAGGTTGACGATTAAATAATACCAAATCACCATTATTTAAATGGCGCTCAATTGTGAACCCAGGTGCGAGCATATCCGCAATAATTTTTCTATTTTTAACATATCTTAGGTCGATCCTTCTACGATCATTCCGAATAATATAATTAGCTCCAGGATGTTTAAATGGGCCATTTAATACCATCTGTTTCATTTCTTCAATATTCCAATCATTAACATTAGTGGGAATTGTTAATATTTTGGCTATTTCTATAGGAACACCTACCTCATTAATGCTTATATAAGGATTTGGAGAAATTACACTACGAGCCGAAAAATCAACTCTTTTACCACTTAAATTACTCCTAAACCTACCTTCCTTACCTTTCAATCTCTGAGTTAAAGTTCTAAGTGCTCTACCAGATCGATGTCTAGCTGGAGGTATACCAGATACTTGATTATCAAAATAAGTAGTAATATGGTATTGTAATAATTCCCAAAGGTCTTCAACTATTAAATGAGGTGCTCCTGCGTCAATATTTTCTCTTAATCTTTGATTAATCCTAATAACATCAACTAATTTATGTGTTAAATCATCTTCAGAGCGAATACCACTATCTAAAGTAATAGATGGTCTAGCACACACAGGAGGTATTGGTAAAACTGTAAAAACAACCCATTCAAGACGAGCGTTCTCCGGAGAAATACCAAGAATTCTAAGATCAACATCACTCATCTTTTTTAAACGTTCTAAAATCTCTATAGGAGTTATTCTTCGTGAACCTTTTCCTTCTTCTTCTTCATAGAATGTTGTAGGTTTTTCAATAATAATTTTCTTCTTTTTAGCTTCGCAGTAGGGACAAGTTTTTGCCTTTCTTGCTCGTTTAAAAACAATTTTTGCTGCATCTTCATCTCCTTCAAAGAAGATTTTTCGATGTTTAATTTGTTCTTCCCTAAACTTTTCTTTTTCATCCTCCGTAAGCATTAAACGAGAACATTCAGGACAAATGCTTCGTAATACTTTTAAGACCTTCTTTGCATAACCTACATGAATAACAGGTCTAGCGAGCTCAATATGACCAAAATGGCCCATACAATTACTTACAAGGTTACCACATGTTTGACAACGCTGGCCTGGTTCTATAGTACCCAATCGTTGATCCATTAATCCAGAGGGTATAGGTAACCCATCCTCATCATATGTATCAGCAGTAATTATTCTAGCTGCTGACATTTTGCGGATCTCATCAGGACTTAGAAGCCCAAATTTAATTTTTTCAATCATTTTTGTTCTTGAAAACGTATAGCTCATAAGTTAAATACCTCTAAAAATACTTGCATAAATTGAATTTGAAGAAGAAGTACAAATCATCGGAGAAAACATCCTTTATAATGGTTATAATATGCCATATTTAAAAAATAAGAATACGAGTCTTCCACTGTATATTAGTAAAGATAGCAAATATTAAAAATTTTACTGTTTTGGGCATTTCAAATAGAATTCTTTAACTATAGCAAAATTTTTTTTTTTTTTTTTAATTCACCCAATTTTAGATTAGGAATTATTTAGAAGAGTTTTATTCTTTGAAATATTTAGATAACTAATAATGAAGATTACCAAAATTATTAGAAATAAATTTTGCATCTTTCTAATTCAAACTCTAATATTAAATTTAGTTGTATTTTATTTTAATTACCAAATTAATCTTAGTTTCAATGGGGATACAACAATCGAACAAAAATTAATAGTACAATTCTTTGCTAACTACACTCTGTTTAATATATTACCTGGTTTATTTTTTATTTATCTAATATGGATTTTGGTTTCAGTAATTCCAATAATTGTTTATATTAATTTTAAAAAAGCCTATTCAATGAATCTACTAACATTTTTCTTTCCTAACTTTTTCACATACGTTTTTTTATCTAGATATTCAGTTGATTACTTCAGTTCTTTTTTTCTATTTCATTTTACACATACAATACTGCTTGGAAGTGTTTTAATTATCTTTTCAATTGGTCTTTCCATTTTTATTAAAAAAATTTTAGATTCCAGATTTAGACAAAAAACAGAAGATTTACATGAAATTGCCAGTTTAGGTAAAAAGGTTTGCCCAAAATGTGGAATAGAATTTGAATCTATTCCATTATTTTGTTATAATTGCAATGCGGATTTAAAAGTTTACCTTGAAAATGTTGTGGATAAGCAAGAATAACAATACAAAACAATTTATGTGTTTCTTTATTTTTAATATCAATGTTAGGTAAACTTGTCGCAATATCAGCTGTTTTTACATTTGTTGTTTCTAATGTGATTTTCCGCAAGACCGAATTGGAAGTAAGTCCAACATTCATCAATTTTTTTCGAACTGCTATTGGTACATTAACATTTTTCTTTATTATTCTAATCTTAAATCAGTTAAATCTGATTTTTGTCGTATCTTGGGAATTATGGTTGTTGTTGATTTTAAGTTTTGTATTTGGGCAGGTGATCGGAGATACTGCTTATTTTATTGCTCAAAAGGATTTGGGAACTACAATAGCTCTGGCTATTTCAATGACATTTCCACTTTTTACTTTTATTTTATCTTTAGTATTCTTTAATGAACCATTTAAGCTCAACTTAGTTTTATCACTCATATTGATTGGAATAGGGGTAATAATTATAGGAAGATCAAAAAGTATACCTAGGGAAGTAAAACTAGATACCAATGCAAACCAAGAGATTTTAATAATAGAATCTCAAAAGAAAAAATATATCAAAGCAATAGGATTCTGTTTTACAGCATCTATAGGTTGGGCCATTGGGGCAGTTTTAATTGAATATGCAACTGTTCAAATAGACCAAATTATTTATGTTGAAGAATTAAGTTCTATTATAGGGAATGTAATTAGGTTCCCATTTGCATTAATGATTTTAGGCTCAATGGTATTAAGAGAAGAATATCTAATAAAAAAAAAGCCCAATCCCTCATATCAGAGGAAATCAATATATACATGGATGTTCTTATTAGGGGGGTCATTAATTGGAACCTCCTTAGGTGCATATTTATATACTGAATCAGTCCACCTCGCAGGAGCAAACCTAGTCTCATTAATAGCCACTGCAAGTCCTTTGTTTGCACTTCCGTTAACATATCTCGTTAATAAGGAGAGGATATCTAGATTTGGCTTTATTGGGGTTATAATAACCATTTTAGGAGTAATAGTTATCCTAATATAATTTCTTTATGGTATTCGATCAAAATCTAGGGCATTTTTTTGCAGTATTTTGATAAGGAGCTGTTTAAAAATTACATCAATATTACAATTTTCTTTTGAAGAAGTTTTAAAAAAATCGTTTTCATCATGTCTTTCCATGAATCTTTTAATTACTAAATCATCCACTTTAGATTTCTCATCAGCAGTCTTCACTAAATCATTCTTAGCTCCAATACACATTCTGGGCGTAAGAGCGTGATTATATTCTGAAAGTCTGTCATACCACCAGTCTAACCTTAATAATGTTTGAAGATCTATCAGATCAAAGACCATGAAAATTCCATTCGCACCATTAATATAATATGGAAATAACTTTTTGAATTGTTCTCGTCCACCAAAATCCCATATACTAAGTCGTACAAATGTATTATCACCATCAACAACAATAGGTATATCTTTTGTATAAAATTCAATACCCAAGGTCTCTTTTGTATTAACATCAAAGGTATTGAAACATAATCTTCTAGCAATACAAGTTTTGCCTACTCGTTCCTGCCCTAAAATTGTAATTTTAAAAATATAGGCTGGTTTCTCTTTACTATCGATCTCAGAAGTAGTATTTGTAGGCACAGACATAGAGTTAAAAGTTGTATTATGCTAAAAAAAATAAACTTAATATTAAAAAATAAAAGCTGGGATTTATAGGTTATGAACATTTAAAAATAATTTAATATTGAGAGGTGAAAAATATCAAACATATTTTATGATTTAGGTTTATCAGAAAAAGATCGCAACTTTAACATTCCTTTTGATAAAATTTCGACATATGAGGGTTGCACATGTTGCCAAGCACCATCGTTCATTATTTCAACTCTTTGATTGTTAATAGTGCCATAAGAAATTCCACTATGATGTGAATGACCATATATTAAATGATTTATTTTTGATAAATTATAATTTTCATCTTCTAAAAAAGCCTTAATTTCGTCAAAATAATAATCTGGTTTACTTGCGTGATGCCATCTTTTCAATACACGCATATTAGCTTTAATTAAATTAAATTCCAAATTACTTAATTCTATAAATAAGTTATCGACAAATTCTAAGGATTTATTCTTTAGTTTCGCCAATTCCAACTTCATCATTTCATAAGTGATTGGTTTAATTTTTCTTCCATTCTTTATTATATAATTCCAGAAATAATCATATGTCTCCTTAACCTCAAAATTATTGCTGGAAATTAATGATTTCCATATTTGCCCGACAAAGAATCTATATAAATCGCCATCAAATTGATAACCATGTGTCATAAGGCACGTATAATCATTATCCAAATCTAATCCTTGAATTCTTACCTGATTATTAGGGTTAGCTTCTATTTCATTTCTATCATCATACAATAAAAGCATATCCTCATTGTTCCATTTTTTTAACACTAAATAATGACAACAAAATTCCTTTTCAAATAATTCCTTGAAATCACTCCTATCAAACCGTTTTAAAAATCTTTCTTTTCGACGTTTAAATTTTTCATCGTAGTCTCCAGTAACAGGAATTTCATGATTTCCAAGAACTAATATGAGATTAATCTTCTTTTTAATTTCTATTAAAGTGTTTAAAATTTCTTGGATTTTATCTCTTTTCAATAGAGTTTTTGTAACGTCTGTACATAAATCAATAAAATCCCCTAAAATAATAAGTATCTGTAAATTGTTCCCATGCTCTCCATTCAAAATATTATTTAAAAATTGTAAAAATAACTCCCTTTCGCTATCTAAAGAACCTAGATGAATATCAGATACTATTAAGAGTTTAGAATTAACTTCCATCATTTTTAAAAATCCTAAATTAATATTTTATATTTATATTTGGTTAAAATAAAATATAACGCAAGTAATAAGTAAATTCGTTATAAAATAATAAGTTTCATAAAACTTGAAATTAATGTCTCAGAATTTTTATTATGTAAAAATTATATAGTATATAATATCCTATCTTTTATCTTGCGTAATATATATTGTAATAAGGTTGGAATATTTCACCAAAGTATATCAAAGTTACCATGATTGATCATACAATTCTATTATCTGAAATCAAAAATTAATCATATGTAAATGATCGAATTAACTATTAAAAAATTTATAAGTTTATTTCATCAATTTTTTTTGTCGACCATATTTGAATGATCAGATTTATCGGATCAATGATGATCAAACAACATATTTAAATATAAGAAATACTAATTAAAATTTAAATACTCTCAAAAAAAAAGAATAAAAAAAATTATAAATAAAGTGGAGGAAAAATAAAATGGCTGCATTTGCATGGAGTCCACTACGGGCTCTAATGAAAAAAGCTGGAGCGGAAATTGTAAGTCGAGCCGCAGTTGATAAATTAATGGATTATTTAGAAGAATATGCTAAAAGTTTAACTGGTTGCGCGCTTGATATTGCTAAACACTCCGGTAGAAAGAAAGTTACCGCTGCAGATATGAAAATCGCTATTGGATTAATATAAATCAGATCCAATAATTCAATTTTTCGCGATTTTAATGTTTTCAGCTCTTTTTTTTCTTTTTTTTTAATTTAGGATAATTTCTCTACAAACTATCATAGTTTGGATTTGGGAAAAAAGTGACTACTTTTTATTAATAATTTTTAAAAATTGTATGAATAAAATCACTTTTAAAAAGAGGTTTATTTATATGAAAAAAAGTAATTGGTACAAGCTAGGGCTTTCAACAGGTTCTTTAATAGGTTTTATGTCGGTATTTATTCTCTATTTCCTGAATTTAGATATTATTATTCAAGCCTATAACGATATACAAGGGATGGAATTAGTAGTTATTATCCTCTTAGTTCGAATTCTTATACTTTTTGGAAGTTCAATGTATATGTTTTTCAAATGGTTTAAGCAGGAGCAACAATTTCTTTCAGATATTCCTTTCTTATTCGGTATCTTTTTTCTTCTTTTGACATTTGGTAAAATGATAGATTTATTCTTTGATTTCACTTATCTTTACTTTCCTGAACCACTAAATTTACTTGTTATTAAAATCAGGTACTTTATTATCATCTTTACTGTGCTTTCATTAATTTATTTAAGTACTACGATGATTTTGTTTTCGCTATCATTAAGAGATAAATTCCAAAATCTTAGAGATGAAACATCAAGAAATAAATCTAGTTTGATAATAGTTATAATAGTTGTTGTAATTGAATCTACTGCAGTTATAATAGTCTCTGATACGCCTTCAATAAGTGTATTGTTACCCGCTGTAGTTATTCCATCTCTTTTGGTAATTGTGTGGCTTTTTGCATTCTCACATAGAAATAAGCGGCTTTCACAGGTAAATTCTTTTATTTTAATGATTGGGTTTGCAGCATATTTACTCTCCCAGATATTAAGACCGTTATTTCAACGTATTCTTGGTGAAAATACTTCATATATAAATGTAGTAGAAATAATTGATTTAATCATATTTGGTGTTATATTTCTTGGATTTTATATGGAAGCTAGCTATGTAAAAAATCAACAATAAAGTTTTAAAAAACCAAAACAATAATCCAAATCAAATTTTTGTTTTATTACAAAATCGTCCTACTTCCTTGATTTAAATATAGTTTATTGTCTATGTAGTATTATGTTATCAAGTACGATTTGTGATAAATGTGGAGATTTTATGGATGACTATTCCATAAATCGCGAAGATTGCTCGGATTGTGCTCGACATTATTGTTTTAGATGTGGGTATCATTATGAAACGGGATTTAGATATAATTCATTGATTAAACGTTTCATTAGATATATAAGGTTTAATCCATAAATATTAAAATGAAATCTCAAAAAAGAAAAAGAAATAAAATCCCAAAACCCTCACAAGGCAGTCCATGAGTATCTCGATTTTTCATACTCAAATCATTCTTAATTGGGATTTTTAATGTATTTATCAATAAGAAGAATCATTGCTCCTACTGATGGTCTGTCTGTTTTATCTATTCCAACGTATTTCCACACAATCTTACCATCTTTATTGATTAAAAATTTACTTGGCATAGCTTGTTTTACTTTAAGTGTTCCCCAACCTTCAGCAAACCAATAGACATTATAGTCTTTAGCAATCTTAGCACCACGATCAGAAATCATAACAACAGGAAATTGATTTTCTTCTTTGAATTTTCTTAACAGATTATTTGTATCACTAGCTATTGAAATGATTTTAATATTTCGTTCTTTAAACTCTTGATCACGTTTTTTAAGATTTTCTAATTCCTCCTTTCAATAAGTTCACCAAGTACCTCGGAAAAAATCTATAAGTACTGCATTATAAGTATCTAATAACTCCTTCAAATTAACAGGATTGTTATAAATATCTATAGTATTTATCATTGGAGCTTTAGAATGCAGTCCTAACCCTTTTGGTCTCAAAGTACCTTCTTTGTTTGTTTCCATGATAGAAGTTGCCTTTAATTAATTCCAATGCATTAAAAGTTTTTACATTTAATAACAAAGATTTGATTTTTATACATATTGTTTTCAAAAAGTAGAATTTCTTGATTGAAAATAAAATTTAATTTTAAAAAAAATAATAGAATAATCCCAAAACCTTCGCAAGGTTGTCTTTAAACGTCTCATTTTTATACGCTTAATTCATTCTTACTTGGGATTTATTATTAATTTATCAATTACATCAGTCATCATTTCAATTGAAGGTCTATCTGTCTTATCTTTTCCAATATATTTCCAAACAATCTTACCCGTTTTATTAATTAAGAATTTGCTTGGAACAGCTTGTTTTATTTTGTAATCTTTTCCGCCTCCAGGTGCGAACCAGTAGACATCATATAGCTTTGCTATTTTTGCTCCTCTATCTGAAATCATATCAACATTAAAATTATTCTCTTCTTTAAATTTAGTCAAAAGTCTTACACTATCACTTGCAATAGAAATTAATTTGATATTTCTTTTTTCAAACTCAGAGATATTTTCAGTAAGTAAATACAAGTGTTTTTTACAGTGACTTCACCAATTACCGCGGAAAAAGTCTATTAATACACCATCAAATGTTTTGAGAAGATCATTTAGATTTATTGGTTTCTCGTAAATATCTTTTGTATCAATTAATGGCGCCATAGTGCTTATATTCAATCCTTCAGGTCTCGGAGGTTCTTCCATGTTAGAGTCTCCTATCTATCTTACCAAATTTTTTTAATGATTTTAATGAATTATCATAATTTAAATAAATATCTATTAGATAATTTAAAATAATTTAAATAAGATTCAAAAAACTTAATTATCTATTCAGTTGAAAACCTTTCGAAGAGAATGTCAGTCATTACGTTAAAAGTGTTTTCAACATTAGCTCCTGTCTTGGATGACAATTCCACAAAAGAAGCTAGATTATATTTTTTCGCTGCTAATATTCCATCCTCTCTAGGGACTACTCTAAATTCATCGAGATCTACTTTTGAGCCAATTAGCATTATCGGAATATCCCCTGCGTGTTCTCTAATCACTTGTGTCCAATCAGGAAGGTGATCTAATGATAATTGATTGGTAATATCATATAAGAAAAATGCACCATTTGCTCCCTTACAATACTGGGAGAGGAGGAACCGAAACCTTTCTTCCCCGCCAAAATCCCATATCTGTAGTTTTACTTTTTTATCATTAAAAGTTGTTGTTTTGGAGTAAAAATCAACTCCAATTGTTAATTTTAAGTCTTCTTGAAAAAAACCCGAAATATATCTTATCGTAAGTGAGGTTTTACCTACTGATGCATCACCTAACATTAATATTTTAAACGTATAATCGTATTGTGTCAATCTAATCACTTATTTTAATATTTTTGAGGTAAATTTTTAAGAAGAATACGGATTGGTTGAACCTTAGTAAAAAGGCAGATTAAATTTTAATTTATAATATTAATATACCTATTATTAATTAATTTTTGTCTAATTTAAAATTATTAATTTCATCACAGTACAGAAGTCAGAAAACCATTAATAAGATGTTAAAAAATGAATGAGCAATAGCGCACGGAATTATTGAATAATCGAAATATAAAAAAATTGATGATAATAAGAGCCCAAAAGTAAAATAATATCCAAAATAAGTTATAAATGTTTGATAAGGAACTAAGAATGGGGGAACATGATAGATAGTAAAAATAAAGGATGAAATAAGAATTGAGTAGGCTACTTTTAATTTTAAATTAAATTTCTTAATAAGAAATCCTCGAAAAAAGGCTTCTTCACATGGCCCTATTATGATTGTTTGTAAAATTATTAAAATAGCTAATTGGAGGGCATTTGGTTGGATTGGAGTTGTACTGATTGCTCCCTGTTGACCAAGTTCGACGAATTCGTTGCCAAACAAAGCTTTTATAATAAGATCTCTAAAGAGAAAAATAACAGGACTACTTAAAAAGAAAAATACTATACCAAAACTAAATCCAAAGACTATTTTTAAAAGCAGCTTTTCATTTTTTTTGAAACCCATCTCAGCTAATTCATCCATAAATGATTTCCTCTTCAAATGACTGAAGATTAAGGCGGGCAAAATAATGAATAAAAGTTCAAGAAATATTAATCCAATTAAAATCCATGGATGTTCTCCCAACTGTAGAGCCATTTTTATTAAATACCTAACCTTCTTTATTGCTTAAAAATCAAAAAATTGAAGATCTCATTATTATTATCCAGAACAAATTAAAGAACGCAAATATGTTCCATATGATAAATATGGTTATCATGAAAAATCCAAAACCATTTATTAATCTTTTATGATATTTCATTTTAATTAATTATTTAAATATTTAAAAAAGATATATGGTTTCAATACAAAACAATTTTAGCTAAAAGAGTTTTATATTTTAACGTATCTCTTTTTTATAATAATATATTCTCGCTTACTTATATATTATAAAAGTTACAATAATAATAGATTTTGTTATATTTAGAGTAGTGCATAATAGAGGTTAATAATAATATATTAAAGGAAAAATTGAAGTGTTTTAGATAAAATCTATGAGCTTGTGTTTATCTGGGACACTTAATCCCTTGTGATATATATTTAACTTATAAGAAGTATAATGTGCTTATTTGGATTTCTCCTAAAAAAGTATTGATTTATAAATTATTATTTGGTGATAAATTAAATTGAAAAGTAAAAAACAGAAATTTTGGATCTCTACCTCCCTCATTTTCAATATGATATTATTTGGAATCTTAATAGTAGTAAGATCGGACTCTGTCCCAAAATTAAGTCAGTCACCACCGATGGAAAATGTTGTCTTAGATGGGATTATTAATGAAACAGAATGGGCAGATAGAGATTGGACAATCTTATTTAACCTGGACGTTGATGATGTT
>JBHLLI010000049.1:0-27020 GCA_048885765.1 Candidatus Hermodarchaeota archaeon | reverse complement strand
TAAGCTTATTTGGTGTACCAAGTAGATAATAACCACCTGGTTTTAATACTCTTTTAATTTCTTGTAGATGTTTATCGCTATTGGAGATGTGTTCAAATACATCAAAACTAATCACAATATCAAAAAATGAATTATCAAATGGTAAAATTGAATCAGATACTTTCACTAGGTTTAAACCAAAATGATTTTTAGCAAAATCTATATAATCCTCGTTGGTTTCACACCCAATTACGTAATATCCTTTGATTTTCAAATAATTCACTAAATAACCACTCCCTGCACCAATTTCTAAGATTTTTTTTGGATGCTTTAATAAACTCGTCTTTTTTAAGAATTCAAGATTGCTTTGAGTGTTTCCTCTGTGTAGGTGCATTATTGTTCTAAAGGTTTGAATAATCAATTTGTTAAATATGATTTTCTTCTAACTTTTTAGGAACTCTATTCTAATCTTTGTGCAATTAAACAATATAAATAACAATGAAACATATAAATATTCACTTAAAATGCTTAATATTTAGTATAAATTTCTCTAAAGATCTTTAATAACCGAGTAATTTTTTTTAAGCCATTTAAATGTTATTTCAACACCTGTTCGAAGATCATATTTTGGTTTCCACCCCATTGTGGATATTTTACTAATGTCGAGTAATTTCCTAGGTGTTCCATCAGGTTTACTAGTATCGAAAGTGATTTTTCCTTCATATTCAGTGATTTCTTTGATCAAATAAGCTAGTTCTTTGATTGAGGTGTCTTTCCCAACTCCAACATTGATAATTTCTGGGTCATCATACTTTTCTAAAAGAAAAAGAGTTGCACTTGCAAGATCGTCTACAAAAAGGAATTCTCTCCTAGGCGCACCAGTTCCCCAAATTACTACGGAAGGATTTCCATAGATTTTAGCCTCGAAAAACTTTCTAATTAGTGCAGGTAAAACGTGAGAAGATTCTAAGTTGAAATTATCATTAGGACCATATAGATTAGTGGGCATTAAAGAGATTGTTTTAAATCCATACTGCTTCCGATAGGACTGACACATCACAATACCAGCAATTTTGGCTGCTGCATATGCTTTATTTGTTTCCTCAAGTTTTCCATCGAGAAAATATTCTTCTTTCATTGGTTGAGGTGACATTCTTGGATAAATACAAGAACTTCCTAAGAACACAAACTTTTTTACTCCAAATTTGTGCGAATAGTGAATCAAGTTATTCTGAATCATTAGATTATCATAAATAAAATCAGCAGGATAAGTGCTATTAGCTAGAATTCCACCAACTTTTGCAGCTGCAGCAAACACATAATCTATATGCTGGGAATTGAACCATGCCTTGACTTTTCTGGAGTCACGAAGGTCTAATTCAGAACTTGTTTGAGTGAGAATATTATTAAATCCTTTTTTTTTCAATAATCGAACAATTGATGAGCCTACTAATCCTCTATGGCCAGCAACATAAATCCTAGAATCCTTAGAAGGCACTTCTTACCACCAATAATCATTCTAACCATTAGTCAACTTGTGTTTTGTCCAAGTGAAATCTTCTTTCGATAATAATTCCAAACCATCTCCAATTGGTTCTAATCCTTCAAGTTTAAGGTCACAATCTACCATAATCTTAATTAATCCATCAAAATTAATTCTTGGTTTCCACCCAAGAATCTCTCTTGCTTTAGATGGATTAGCTTGGAGATGGTCAACATCAGCTGGCCTAAAATAACGTGAATCAATATCAATGTAATCTTCCCAATCCCAACCTACATATTGAAATGCTTTTTCTAGGAATTCTCTTACAGTATGTGATTCACCTGTTCCTACAACAAAATCATCTGATTCCTCTTTCTGCAACATTCTCCACATTGTTTTAACATATTCAGGTGCAAATCCCCAATCCCTTTTCGATTCTAAATTACCCAAATAAATCTTCTTTTGTTTCCCCGCCATTATCCGAGCAAGTCCTGTTGTAATTTTCCTAGTAACAAATGTAGCTCCTCTTCTTGGGGATTCATGATTAAATAAAATTCCATTTGTACAAAACATATTATAAGATTCACGATAATTTACTGTTATCCAATAAGCATAAACCTTAGCCACAGCATACGGACTTCTTGGATGAAAGGGAGTGTTTTCGTCTTGAGGAGGAGGAGCTAAACCGAACATTTCTGATGAAGAAGCTTGATAATATTTGGCTTTACGCTCACTTTTATTAATTGCATCAAGCATGCATGTGGCTCCCAAACCAGTGATCAACCCCGTATATTCGGCCATTTCAAAACTTAATTTAACATGAGACTGTGCTGCTAAATTATAGACCTCTTCGGGTTTCAATTTATGTATTAATGTTGAAATAGCCCCAAAATCAGTTACGTCTCCATAATGTAAAAATAATGTTTGATCTTTGACATGTGGATCTTGATAAATGTGCTCAATTCGCTGTGTATTGAAGTTACTTGCTCTTCGAATTATTCCATGGACTTCATAATCTTTAGAGAGTAAAAATTCGGCCAGATATGAACCATCTTGACCTGTTATTCCAGTAATTAGTGCCTTTTTTTTCATTGTATAATTCAACACTGTAATATCTGTTTTTTAGCGAATAAGTGACAATTTAATGGATAAAGAAAATTATGATAAGTTTAACCTATTTTCATTCCCTTCTCATAATCTTATTTTTTGGAGCTTTGTATTCTTTATAACAAATAAATGCCTATATATTCAAATAAAATTGATTCCAGAGAAATTTGATAAAGAATCAATTCACGTAGGTTTCTCTTAGTTCATGTTTTACGAACTTAACAGAAATTTCTAGGATTCCTAAAAAACCTTTACCTGACTTATTTGGAAAAATTTTTCAACTTCTTCTTGTAGAATCTATTCTTTCAATGTACATAACTTCATTCTTGCTTGTAAATGCATTCCAAATTCCCTGAAGAAGTGCAATTTCCAGTTGAAAAATATTGACAATCAATTCCCTTTTAATTATAAAGATCAGTACTGCTGCAATGATACTAATGATAAGAAGTAAAAATAACCCAGTATTAGGATCAGCACCTATAAGATATAGAAAAGAGAAGAAACCTGATAAAATAGATAATGGACACAGGACCATCATTGAAAGGTGAGCTGGATATATAATCAAACCAAAAAGACCATATTGGGGAGAAAACATACCTCGATAGCCAAGTAAAACTAATATTAGGCCAGAAGCCCGAAGAGATTTTTGTTTTACTCTTTCATTGAATTTAATTGGGGTATACTCACTAAATTTTGCCTTAGGATTGAAAAGAACTTTATACCCCTGCTTTCGTATATGAAAAGCAATTGCAATATCTAAATTCGTTGGAAAACAACGCAATTTATCAAGTAGTTCTTTTCTGACTGCAGAAACTTCTCCGTGAAAATGAAATGTTGAATCTGCATTTGATTCAGATTTTCTCATAAAATTATAGATTTTTCGATAAAAAATTTCAGATTTCCCTGATTGCTCATTTTGATTTAAAATAAATGCTGCCCCTGTGACCCCTCCAATTTTCGGATCTTCAAAAGGATGAATAAGTTCGTTTATTGTCGTTAGTTCATATAAAGATCCACAATCCGTAATAATAATAATTTCTCCCTTTGCAAGTTTAAAGCCATCAAGAAGGGATTTACTATAACCTCTTCTTACATTTGATGAATGTACCTTAATGTTCGGGAATTCCTGTGCAATTTTTGAGATCTTACTTTTACTAGCTTTCTCTGTAGAATCGTCGACTATAATTATCTCAATTTTCTTTTGATTATATGTTGTTTTCATTAAATTTTTAATTTTTTTACGAATATATTGACCCTCATTATAAGTGGGTAAAATTACTGAGATAAATGGACTGAAAGATTGTTTAAATGTTTTTTTGACAGATTTATCTTTAATCGAAAAACATAGTAAAAAAAGTCCATATAAACCAAAAGTGACGATAATAATAGATACAGAACTGAGAAACACTACTTTGATTAACTGAAGAATAGCATCTGCCAGAAAATAATCCTCCTGACATCTCCATTTTTGATGTGGCCTGTAGTTTCTTTAAGATAATACAAGTATTTTATATTTGCCATTTCTAAATTTCTTTTGGAAGTGATTTTGTGATGTTACAGTCAGGTATTTGAAGAAAACGTATTGTTAGAACAGAAATATATTGGAAATTATGGATAACTGAAGAATCAATTTCAATAAAAGAGAAATCGCTTATTATTACTTATTTTTATAATATTAATAACCTCTTCTCCTAATTCATAAGAAACTATTAGGCTAGAATTTCAAATAATTATTAACTCATTAAAACTATATTTACAATTCTTCATTAGCTTCATTACTTTTTTAGCTACGTTATTACAACAACTAAAACAGAATTATGAAATTAATTCTCTAGAAAAGAATATTAAAAGGGTGAAATTTTCCCGATTTGAGTTGATCAATCTCATTTCAGCGAAGAATTGACTTCCATTGGTTTAATTATTCGCCTTTTAGAATAGATCTTGAAACTACAGACCAACCTCCTCATAAGTGTGTTCTTCAGAGAACATCATGTCTTATAATAAGAGGTTTGAAGATGTCAACTTTAAATAAGCCCCTAATAACAGTTATTATGCCCGTATTCAATGAGGAAGAGAATATTAGCCAATCACTGTCGAGTTTAATAAGAGTTGTGCGTCAAGACCTCTATAAGAAGAACAGATGGCCCACAGAAGTTCTTATTATCGATGATGGATCAACAGATCAATCTATTAATATTATAAAGAATATCATTAAAGATCAGCAAATAACTCGACTTATTCGCCATGATAAAAATAAGGGGAAAGGATCTGCAATTTCTACGGCACTCAGCTACGCGAGAGGAGATATTTGTATTATTCAAGATGCAGATTTGGAATATAATCCTTCAGATTTATCCAAACTTCTGAAACCATTAATTACAGGTAAAGCCCACGTGGTATATGGAAGTCGTTTTTTATCACTAAAATACTATAATGGATTATGGTCAAACCTGTTAGGAAACAAAGTATTATCGCTTGCGGGTTCTTTGCTAATTCGGCGTCATATAACCGATATTATGACTTGTTATAAAGCGTTCTTTCGTAACCAATTAAAAAATGTGAAAGCTGCTTCTTTTGATGTCGAACCAGAGATTTCAGCCAAATTACTTCTTGATCGTAATATTAATTTCATCGAACTGCCTATTAATTATAATCCTCGCCTTGAAGGGAAGAAAATTAAAAAGCTAGATGGTTTCATTAGTTTGTGGCGATTAATAACTACGATAGTCTCTGTTCAAAGAGAGACCCTGTTCAAAAAATAAGGATCTTGTCTTTTGATTATTCATCCTTTCTTATTACTTATCATAAATTCATAAAATTTACTAATTTTATTTCCTATATCATCCCATGTTGGTAATTCTGAGTTATTTATTAAAGATTCATAATTTTTTAATACTTCTTTGTTTTGATATATTCTCTTAAGTTCATCAGTAAGTAATTCTGGTGAATTTGGATCTAATTTCGTAAGATCAGCAGGAAGTAGATCTTTTAATGCACCAACACGAGTAGAAAGAAGTCCTTTTCCCATATTTTTACATTCCTCTAAAATAAGTGGTGATGCTTCACTATAGCTTGTCAAAACAATTAGATCTGCAATCTTATATAATCCAATCAATATTATATTAGGTACAAATCCAAACCAAACAATGTTTTGTCGTTGCTTTTTGTTAAGAGACTTCAATATTTTCCTAATATAAAAAGAGCCTATAATAGGAGACGGTCGACCAATTAAGAACAAAATTGAGTCTTTATTATCTTCTGAAAACTTAATAAATCCGTTAATTAGTGTTTTCTGATTTTTTATATTATTAAATTGGCCAACAGCAAGTAATTTTAATTTCTGATTCTGAGGATCGAATAAATCTAATAATTTAGCTGAAATTGTTTCAAATTTTTGATTTTTGTTCAGTTCTAAACTTTTATAGCCGTTAGCTAATAGAAGAATATGCTGTTTATTTACTCCTTTATGTAACAAGTGATCACGGCTATCTGAACCATTGCAATGAAAGTATAAGGAGGATACTAAAGAATTTTTATCAGAAAGTAAAAATTGCCAATATTTCTTAGCAATGAAATACCAAAATTTCTCGATATAATTTATTGGAAAACAGTTAATAGGGTTTTTTGGCCATTTTATCGGAAAATCATGAAATGTATAAAGAACAGGGACTTTCCACGAAGGATCAGGAGTTATATAAAAAGTAGAATAAGCATGAATATGGATAAGATCAATGTTCTCTCTTACAATTATGTTTCTAATCCAAATTTTAAATCTCTTTGCATCAAAATAATCAGTATATATTGGTAATCTAGGTTTTATTAATGGTATAGAATAGATTTTAATTTCTTTCTTCAATGAAAGCATATAAGAAACACTTAGTTCTTTGATTTCCATTGATGATTTTACCTTATTAGTTAAAATTATCACACTATTCGTGTTATTTTGTTTCAAAATTCCTTGTAGAATGTGATATGCAGCTGTTTCAGCTCCTCCAGTACGTTTTAATATACCCTTACTAACAAATAACAATTTTGGCAATATATATCACTTAAAAACGGTTGGTACAACAATAAATGGTTGATTGTTATAATGCTATGTAGTGAAATTTTTAATCATATCTTCAAGAGTAGTTTTTAAACTTATGCTAGGTTTCCATTGGATGAATGATTGAATTTTAAGACTATTTGTTAAATGAAAATCAAATTCCTTCTTTGGATTTTCTTCTTCGATCTTTAAAATGTCAATACTTAGAATTTGTTTTATATTCTCTATTATTTCTTCTATTGAGATAGCTCTATTACAACCAATGTTGAAGATTTCCCCCCTAGTTTTTGGATGTTCTAATAAGCTCACGTAAGCTTTAGTGATGTCTCTAACATCAATGAAATCTCTTGCTGCCTTTGTATGTTTTAATCTAATAGTTCTTGATTTAAGATTCCTTTTAGAATCAATTAGTTGCTCTAAAATACTAGGAATGAGAAAGGATGAAGGCATAAAAGGTCCAATGATGTTAGCTGGTCGTACACATATTATTGGCAAATTGTAATCTTTGATATACTTTAGAGCAAGTTTCTCCTGTAAAAGCTTCAGATAGCCATAAAAGGAGGAAGGAATACAACAATCCTTTTCTGAAGGTGGATTTTTTGGATCAGTTTTACCATATTGGGCAACTGAACCTACTACAAGAATTCCATCTATTGTTAATTTGCATGAGTGGATGATTTCAAGTAGAATACCACAGGTTATTACATTAACTTTCGTCATAAGAAGTGGATTTTCATCATACATAAGACCAGCTAGATGCATGATTCTATCAGGATTTGAATTTATTACTATTTTTACGACTTGTTTTTCATCTAATAAATCTACTGCTTTGTACTTTACCTTTTCATTAAGCTTAATAATAGGAGATTTTATATCACATATTAAAATTTCATCTTCAGGGAATTGTTGTTGGATAGTCAAGAGTAAATGCATTCCTGTAAAGCCAGAACCTCCAGTAATAAGCCATTTCAAAATATTCCCTCATTTTGGCAAAAAAATTTTTTCGTTGGTCCTAAACTCTTCTAAAGCGCTTTCATAGTCTTCTTTCCTTCCAATGTCAAGCCATCTTCCTTTATGTGAAAAAATATTCGGTTTAATTCCCAAATTGAGAAGTTTTAACATTAGATTTGGGATATCAAAATACTGATTCATAGGAATATGGTCTAAAATCTTTTGATTCACACCATAAATACCCATACTGACTTGATAGTTTAAAATAGGTTTTTCAACATAATCAGTCATCAATTTTTGGTTATCCGTTTTAAGAACACCTAGATCTATCTGTATTTCCTTAGTAAATGAAGCGATTGTAATTAAATTACCAGATTTTTTGTGAAAACCAAAAAATTCCCGAAAATTTAAATCTGTTAAAATATCACCATTCATTACAAGGAAATCCTCTTCCAATTCATCAATGAGTGATAATGGACCAATTGTCCCTAAATTCTCTTTTTCTCGTGAATACCGAATATCAAGACCAAATTTCTCTCCGTTTCCAAAATACGCTTGTATTAGTTCAGCAAGATATCCTACTGCTAATATAACTTGTTTAAAACCGTAATGTTTCAGTTGAAGGAGTATTATTTCGAGAATAGGGATTTCTCCCATTGGCATAAGTGGTTTCGGTAAAATTGCTGTATAAGGGAGAAGACGACGGCCTTCTCCCCCAGCCATGATTATTGTTTGCATTAATCTATTTCCTGTTTGATTAAGTAAAAGAATCATCCTGATAGAAATCTTCACCAAATTCCTTATAAAAATCAATAGTCTTTCTCAATCCTTCAATGAGGGAAAACTTAGGTTTCCAATTGGTAATTGACATGAATTGACTTGTATCACAACAAAGGCGTCGAACTTCGCTTTTCATTGGTCTTAACTTTAATTCATCTGTTTGAAAACTAGGTTTAATGCCCATGATATCACCAATCAGTTCTGCAAGATTTTTTATTGAGATTTCTTTTCCCGTTCCTACATTAACAGTTTTTCCATTTAATTCGCTTGAATATCCCGCTGAAATCACAAAACTGCTTGCTGTATCTTTTACATATAAAAAATCACGAGTTGGTGTTAAATCACCTAAACGTAAGGTAGAACCATTAATAAGCTGCTTTATTATTGTTGGAACTATTGCACGAGTAGATTGCCTAGGACCGAATGTGTTAAAAGGACGAATAATAATTACAGGGGTTTCAAAACTTAGGGAGTAACTTTCTACAACTTTATCAGCAGCAATTTTACTTGCAGAATATGGGCTTTGGCCCTGTAATGGATGCTTCTCATCTATAGGGACATATTGAGCTGTTCCATAAACCTCACTTGTAGAGGTATGAACTATCAACTCCGTTGAGAACTCTCGGGCGTTTTCTAAAATATTTAGGATGGATTTAACATTAACATCAAAATAATCAAATGGATTAGTGTAAGAATATGGTATTGAAATTAACGAAGCGAGGTGAAAGACAATATCAATTCCCTTCATCGCTTTACGAACAATAAATGGATTTCTTAAGTCACCATAAATAATATCGATGTTTTTTGTTGATATAAACGACAGATTTCCAATTGAACCTCGTGAAGTATATCGTGCAAAAACACGAATTTTTGCCCCAAGGGATTGAAGCAACTCTATAAGATGGCTACCGATAAATCCACAGCCCCCAGTAACAAGAACGCTTTTTTCTTTCCAATCCAAGGCTTAGAAACCGTCCAAAACTTTTTAATTCCTTCAATGATATCTTCAAATCAGTAATAGGTATCCTTTAGAAATTTATTTAAGTATTTGGGGTTGAAACAAGTTCTTCCCATATCGGAAGATAAAGGAAGATTTGAGAAGATGTTGGGAAAAAAATTATTTCTCCTTATGAATCTAATTAAGTTAACAAAGTGTAGCTATTAGTATTTCAACAGACAAAGGATAAATAAGTTGGTTTTATTACCTTGAATGGATAAATATCAATAATAATGGGATCATACAAAGAAAAACGTTCTCATTTCCATAGTAAAAAAACACAAATAACAGATGGGATGAGTTAATGAAACAAAAAAAATTGGATAAAAAAATGAGAATAGTGCACATAGTCAGTTATTTTCAGCCTCAGCTTGGTTATGAAGAGTATTATGTGCCAAAATACCAACTTTCACTTGGTCATGATGTTTTTGTTGTAACTTCTGAACGTTATCACCCTTTTCCTCATTATGAATCTATATATGAAGAAATCTTAGGCAGTAGATTTTCTCCTAACATTGGGTTTCATCACGAAGAAGGCATACCAACAATCAGATTACCAATAATTTTCGAATTGGATTCCTCAGTAGGTCTTAAGCATTTAAGAAATACAATGAAAAGATTAAAACCTGATATTATACATATACATGGCTTTTTCTTTCCCATTGTCCTCCAAACAATAATAAATACCCCTACTTCTTCCAAAATTGTAATAGATGAGCATATGATACCTCCTTTTCCCTATATATTAAACATAAAAAATTTCTTAAAAGCTGTCTATCTAAAAGTAATACATAAAGTACTCTTTAAGTTATACGTCCAAAAGAGAATTCATGCTATTTATGTGACAAAAGAAGAAGTTTCAAACTATATTGAAAAGAAATATAATATTGTAGCTCCTATTATTCCACTTGGCGTTAATACTAATATATTTGATCATTCAAAATATAATTCTATAGCTTTAAGGGAAAATTTAGGATTTAAAAATGATGATTTTCTATTATTCTATTCAGGTAAGCTTATTAGAAAAAAAGGATTATTGACATTAATCAGGATATACAATAACCTTAGACAGGAGGGAGATAATTATGGTCTACTTTTAATTGGAAGCGGTCCATCAAAATTTGTTGATTTCTTGAAGAAAAGAATAGAAATACAATATCATGACAAGGTGAAAATTATTCCCTTTCTAAATCACACCATTCTTCCAGAATATATGTCAGTAGGAAATTTAGGTTGTTGGATTGGAGAAATTCCCTCTGCATCAATTAACGAATTCTTGGGGATGGGAAAGCCAGTTTTAGTGAAAGTTTTCGAGGGTAAAAATTTATCTACGAATGGATACAATTTTGCACTAAAATATGAATCAGTAAAAGAATCAGTTAATTGGATTCAATCTTTAGCTAATGATAGCGACTTATATCAAAGTATTTGTGATAATGCACGAAATTTCGCAATTCAAAATTTAGATTGGGAGACTACTACGCGAATGATTTTAGGAATTTACAATAAAGCAAAAGAAACATGAACGGAATAAGGATATTATTGATTAATTATGAAACGAAAATTATTTTTCTTCATCTTCACACAAACGAGTAACCACAACAAAATTAAATTCATACTCATTCCTAAAATTAAAGATATTCCAGCTATAAATGCAAATTTTGCAAAAATTATTAACGAAAAGATCTGAATTGACATCCCTAAAAAAGAAGAAAGAACTACTTCTTTATCCCATCCGACAACGAGTGAGAACCTATAAATTGGTACAACAATGGATGTAAGAAGATAATAAATAGCTAAGATCAAAATGACTATGAAAATTTCTTCAATTATTCCAATACCTGTTAAAATAAGTTTTAAAGGACTTATATGTGGAATCAATATTATTACAACTAATATTAAAAGACTCATTCCCACTAGAGTAGCAGTATGGAGCACAACTTCTCGGATACACTCCTTCCATGTTTTAAAATTAATGATTGATGTATAATGAGGAAAAACCGTGGTTGCAATTATCATGGTGATTATTCCAAGCATTCCTGAAAATGAATTTGCAAATGTAAATATTCCTAATTCATAATTAGACAAGAAAAACATGCAAGCGTAAATTGTACTATAAGTCAAGATTTGAAGGATTGTAAGTTTAATTGATGAATCAAAAAGAACCTTCCAAGATATGAGATTATCACCTTTTGTAGTTAATAATGAATTTATTGAAAGAATTAATAGAATTAGTAATCCAAATAATTCACATAAGGCAATTAGGAATAGAAAAAGGAAAAAATCTTGAATTTGCATTAGAATTATCACAGAAAGAAGAGCTCCTTCCCTTAAAAGGTCACCAATTCCTGCCTTCCATCTGACATTAAGAGTTGAGAAAAAAGCTACAAACAAATTAAAGAAGCATCTTCCACCGTAGGACAGAAAGACAACAAAAAGCTCCTCTATTGTTAACTTTCGTATTAGAAAAATAATCAAAAATATTGGGAAAGAAAAAGCAATTAATAATACTTTTATAATTATTGTATAATTAAACAGGGATTTTGAACGGGATGAAACATTTCTAGACTTTCTCACATAATTAGTATCAACTCCCAGGGATAAAATTACAGAAAGAACGGTGTAAGTAGTTATCTCAAAACCTAAAATACCGTATTGTGTTTCATTTAGTCTATTGAATATTATAATATTAGACACTAATCGAAAACTATTAGCTACAATTATCAATAACCCAAATAAGATTATATTGATAATAAGATTCTTTGTTTCGCTAGAAATCGTTTGTATCTCCTAAATTGAATTATTTTCATAAAAAATTCCAAACAACTCAAATTTTCTAATTTATCTTCGGTTTAAATAAGCTTTAAAAGTAATAGCTATGTTTTTTGTCATATTACGATTATTAGAATTAATTTAATCACCATTTTAAGAATTTAACTTATGTCTTGTTAATTTTGAGAATTGTAATAATCATAGGATTATAATTAGTGGCGAATATACTTTTTTGATTATTGGATTAACGGAGAAAGAGGAAATTTAAATTCTGCTATTTTTCTTCAAAGAGTTTTAATCTTACGACAAAGATAAAATATCAATGAAAAAGCTTTGCTTATAGCTGTGCTTGCTAACACCATTAATAAAAAATGGTCTAATGGAATAAAAATTATTAAAACCCATTTTTCAACTTCTTGGCATATTCTTTTAATTAGCTTTATATTTCGTATAACAAGAATCCGTCATCTAACTTATCCTCTCGGACTCATTCATCGTCAATATCTTAAAGAGATATGGCGTTCATATTCAGCTATTATATCTAATCCTAAATTTTCACTAAATATCTTAAATGAACAACCAATTTATGTTTTCCTGTTAAAAAATCTGTATATTATATCAGGAAAGTCACCAGATGGACTTGTGTTTTTAGCAAGAGTAATGGGTTCTATTTTTTTGCACCTTTCCCTAATACTAATTTATAAAATCAATGAAATGGTATTTGGAGAAATTACAGCCAAATTCACTGCATTTTTATATTCAATCTCTCCATATGTAGTTTTTATTGGGATTGGTATTCAGAGACAAACTTTAATGTGGCTTTTTGGATTATGTGCTATATATTTCTTTTTGAAGTATCTTAGAACAGAAAAAAATAAATTTATTATGGCCAATATGTGCTTTTCATTATTGTCACTCATGTCTAAATTTACGTGTGTATATTTTATTTTTACTTGTCTGGTACTTTTAATTTTATTCTATTCAAAACTGGAGCCCCGGAGAAAGGGGCATCATTTCTAGACCTGGGGTCTTGTTTGACAATAATTTTTGGAATGAGTTAATAACAAATTCCATACTTTTTATTCCAAGTAATACAGCTTTTCTTGGTATTATTAGTTTTTTTATACTATACTATCACCAAAAGAAGAGGGTAAGGTTATTAGTATATGGTTTATTTTTTCTGGAAGGGAAATTCTCTTCTATGGTTATGGTTAAGTCATTCACGAATATTATATAATTTATTTATTTCATTCTCTGGTAATATTAGCTGGGTATACGTTATTCATTCTGTTTGAATCCAATTTAACTCGGATAAAAAGCATTGATTATTTTCCTACTAAGTTTATTGATCCATTACTCGTATTATTTCTTTTTTTTATACTCTGGATTTATACCTATGTTCACTTACATTGGAGAAATGCGAATGATTGAGTCGAATAGACCTCTTCACGAGGATATTCGTTCTATCGGACTTTTTTTAAGAGACTATAATGTCAAAGGAAATGAAATTAGTATAATAGTAATACGAGTGAATTATAGCTATTGGAAACAGCACATAATTCTAGCAAGTACTTCTATTGCCAAATCAGGGGTAATAGAGCACTACATTTCGAACAAATCTAGTATTGACATAAAATCTATGGTAACTCATTATAAAGTAGTCATTGGATGGAGTGATGACTTGGATCAAGTTAGAGATGATTTATTGGCATACTATGGAAATTGCACGATTTATCCACAAGATACACTTTTCCGCGGTAAAGAGATAATGCCTTCGATAGAACTCTGGATAAAGAATATCTGATACATAATAAAAAAACTAAAGGATGCTGTACTTTCTATGAAAGAAAAAATACTTAACTTATCGAAAAACAACATTACAACTCTATATAGGTTCTCATTCTGCCTCTTAGTGATGTTTTTCACAGTAACTTTAAATAAAAAGAAGAATTTTTGCAAGCGAGATGTTTCAGTTTAATTCTAGAGATTCTAACAGTCAAAGTTGGGCTTATCATAATACAATACATTTTTTTTCACTGTTTCTTTTCATAGGGAGCGTTGTAATTGCGATTTTCATTAATATTTTGGCTAATAATTCAAATTCATTTATTTTTGAGTTTTTTAAGAGTTTTAATATAATTGTCAATATTGGAGGACTAGGATTTCTTGTAAATGAATCATTTTTCATCTCAAAATACAGTAGTTATAGTGTTAAATCAGAAATTCATGAAAATTATGGATATTTCATTCTTAGATATATTTTGATGCCTGTAGCTATTGGAATTATTACAACCTATATTTTCGGACTTCTAGCAATACTCTTCTTTAATATGATTGGATTAACTGACATTCCGCTAAAATCAACATTTATATTCACATTTTTTTATTTGACTGAGCTTTTTTTTGTCTTCATTTTCATTTATGTAAGAAAGGATATTTTTTCAGAAAAAGCTCTAACTCAGGTAATTTCCCTTTTTAAGTCCGTTCGACAAAAATTCAGTAAAGTTTGGCATTTGATGAGAATAAATACTACTAAATTTACTTATCTTATTTTTCTTCTAGTTATATCTTTAGCAATTCTAATAATATCATTGATTTTAGGTGAAATCAATTATGATTTTGAAATGTTCAATATAATTCTTGTTTACATTTTTTTTATTTTAATTGTCTTACAATTGATCCTTTATTTTCGTTTAAAAAATAAAAGTATTTTCTTAGATATAATTATTATCTTTATTCTAGTTTTTAGCTTAGTGCACCTCTATATCAGTCGTGGTCCAACATTAATTGGCAGAACAGATATTCATAAAGAATTTTTCCATGCCCAACATACCTTGAGGAATATAAATTGGAATCCTAATGAATTTCAAGACAATTACAATACTGTAATCAGTATTTCTATTTTTCCAATGATTTTAAGTTTAATTTTCAGTATTAAACTTGAGACCTTTTTTGAATTAATTACTCCAATTCTCTTTAGTCTTCTAAATATAGCTATTTTTCTTTTGATAAAACGTCTATATAGACGATATCATCATACCTTACTTCTTGATAAGTCCAGTACTCAAGAGAATTTTTCATTTTTAATAATCTTTTCAGTTTTACTAATAATTTTTATAAGGAGCTATACTCATCTTATTGCTGCTTCATCTAGAATAGTTTTAGCATATTTTTTATTTACTATATTTTGTCTCCTCCTCATCTATGATCATTTCTATACTACATCAAGACATTTGGTAGTCCAGTTATTATTACTTATCTCGGTTCTTCTTTCTCATTGGGGAACTTTCTTATTTGGAGTAGCAGCAATTATAATTTCTTACATTCTTTTTTTTATTCATCAGAATCTAGGAAAACAAAGAGTTTCGATAGATTATTCAAAAATTATACAAAAAAAATTCTTGAAACATTATTTATTAATTGGTAGTTTCATAATTATAGTTATCTTATGGCTTTTCGTTTTCGCTCAAACAGTAATGATATTTATTGGAGAAAGAGTTCTTTATTCCATTAATAATTTTTTTGAAAATGAGATTGATAAATTCTTCAGTCAAATTGGTTCACTTTTAAGCTCTTATCGAATATTTGACTTCTCAAATTCTTTCCTTTTCTTAGAAACAATTATCAACTCAATATTCATACTAGTGATTTTAGTATCGAGTTTCTGCAAATTGATTAGAATTTATAAATGGGAAAAAATATTGGTATTAGATTTTTTCGGGTTTTCCACTCTAATTATTATGGTTACAATGTTTATTATTCCAGTTCTTTCATCGTTTTATAATCCCTTGCGAGTTGGTATGCAATTTTGGCCTTTTATAGCGCCGATATTCTTTATAAAGGTAAATTTTTCACGTATTAATTTTATTAGATTCCCAAGACCACAATTTTTTAGAAAATTGGTTAAAGTTTTCAGAACGGACTTTATTCTATCTATTTTCTTATTTTTTATTCTAATTTTTCATCAAGGAGTTGTCTATGATTGTTTTTTTAGTAGTGGTACTCTGGATACTACAGAAATAATAGAAATCGGAGACGGGATGTCCTTGGTCTTTCGAAATTATGGTGTTGAAGCTTGGAGATGGGTATTAACTGAATCTGACATCATTGCTATCGAATGGCTTAATTCACAAGCATTTAAATCGATTTATGCTGATCTATCACGAACTTACATGCTTTTTTCTCGAATTAACGGAACTCCCCCTGAAGATGAGAGAGTCAGTAATTCTTTAACACCTCTTATTGAATATTATAAGACAAATATTAGTGAGCATATCAGAAATTTGAAGGACAGCTACTTCTTCTTTTCAAGTCAAAATTTAGACTCAGGTTTTATGTTTTTTACAAATAAAGGATATAATACATCTAGACTAATCTTACAGCTTGAGGAATTTGGAGCTTCATTAATATATTCTAATAAAACTCAAATCTATTACCTTCCACAATGAATTATGATTTTATTACTGAAACTTAAACACTGAAAGTACACATTCGCTAATTTAAAATCAATAACAAATAAATTTTAATAAGATCTACAATTAGCCTATACTTATGGCTGTATCAACAGAGAATATGAATGAAACTCAGCCTAATAAGCTAGAATCCATTAAAAAAATTTTTTTTACCTATTGGTCAGTTTTACTAATTGGATTTATTTTCAGTATAACAAGAATTCGCTATTTAACTTATCCATTAGGCCTCATGCATAGACAACCCGTTAAGGAAGGGTACCGTTCTTATGAAGCTGTGACTGCTTCAGAATCCTTTGGGATACCTATTTTTCAAAATATTTATCTCGAACAGCCAATTTATGTCTTTATATTGGAAATTGGTTACCATTTATTAGGTAACTCGCCTGATGGATTAGTTCTTTGGGGAAGATGCATAGGATTTATTCTTTCTGCAATTACACTTATTATTTTATACAAAATTAGTGAACTAATCTTTGAGGATATTACTGCAAAGTTTGCAGCATTACTCTACGCTCTAAGTCCATATGGAATTTCACTAGGAATTGCCATTCAAAGAGAAACTTTGATGTGGCTTTTTGGATTATGTGCTATTTACTGGATCATTAAATATATCAAAACTAATGAAGAAAAATACATTATTTTCAATTTAATTTTCTCTGTGTTATCAGTTTTGACAAAATTAACAGGTTTCTATTTTTTATTTACCAGTATTGTTTCTTTGATTCTCTTTTATTCAGGTTCTTTTAAAGGAATTAAAATTTCTCTACACATTCGAATTATACTTATTACTCTCCTTCTAGTTATGATAGGACTCTTTTCAGCTATATTCTCAATCTTTATCGTTGAAAGGAATTCATTTAGTGCATTTAGACATACTATTATTTACGAACCCACTGCTCTTATAGATACACAATTCTGGGGAAATGTTGTAGTCAATGCTATGCTTTATATTCCGATAACTACTGTGTTACTGGCAGGTGTCGGTTTATTTTTTGTAGTAGCTTCACTAAAGAAAGAAAATTTAGTACTCTTAATCTGGATCATCTTTACTGGGATGGAGATTGTCTTCTATGGTTATGGGGCTATAATACATGAATATTATGTTCTTTATTTATTACACCCTCTTGTAATTTTAGCAGGTAATACCCTCTTTCTATTATATCAATCCAATCTTAAACAGGTGATTGAAAATGGACACGTTCCTATGCTTTTTGTAAGACCGTTTCTGATAATTTTTTTATTTTTAAGTTCAGGTTTCATTCCTTGGTTTTACTATACTGGGGAAGATAAAATGATCAGGTCGAATAAACCATTTTACGAGGATATTCGATCTATTGGAACATTTTTAAAAGAATATGACATAGATGGGAAAGATATAGTCGTCGTTTACCTGAAAGAAAACTATACTTGGTGGAAATTTCAACTAACTCTGGTACGTACCTATACAGCAAAGTCTGGAATCATGGATTACTATACTTCTAATATTTCAGAAGTAATCTGTTCAGGGGACTATAATGCAGTAATTGGATGGAGTGATGACTTGGATACTGTCAAACCTGAGTTAGCAATCCATTTTCAAAATTATATAATATACCAACAAGATATATTGTTTCGGGGGAATTTTGAAATTCCATCAATAGAGCTTTGGTTCAATCCATTCTAATCTCATAATAGGTCAACTCTTTAGTTGAACCTTATTATTCACTATGGAGAATAATTATTGAGTATTAAGGGTTGATAAGTTATTTAGCATGTTAAATTCAACTAGCGTGTATTTTGCTACTTAAAGGCTAAATATTTAATGCTAATTTCTTTTCGCTCTTCATTCATTTTTCGTTTTGGAGTTCAAGCGAATGAATAATTTTGAACCTGGTATACAGCGGATTATTAAAAGCATTAGTGATTTGGATGTTTCATGGGATGAACAGAACATTCTTATTACTGGAGGGGCTGGTTTCATTGGTTCTTGGATTACAGATGTTTTTATTAAGCTAGGTTCAAAAGTAATAATCGTGGATAATCTAGCAAGCGGATTAGAAAAAAATATTGAAAATTTAATGGAAGAAGATAATTTTCGATTCATAAAACATGATGTTTCACAGCCTATTCCTGTTAAAGAAGATGTAAGTTACATTTTTCATCTTGCAAGCAGAGCTTCACCCTTTGAATTCACAAAATATCCTATTGAAATAATGAAGGCAAATACATTAGGAATATTAAATGCTTTAGAGGTTGCTAGAGAACTTCAATCTGATTTTTTATATACATCTACCAGTGAAATTTACGGAAATCCTGATCCTAAAAATATTCCAACACCTGAGACATATAATGGGAATGTGAATCCAATAGGGCCCAGATCTTGCTATGATGAAGCAAAAAGAGCTGGAGAAGCCTTTGTAATGTCATATATGTTAGAATATGATTTAAATGCAAGAATAGTTAGGATTTTTAACACTTATGGCCCTAGAATGCGCTCTGGAAACATCTATGGGAGAGTAATTCCCAATTTCGTCGAACAAGCTATTCTAGAAAAACCTCTTACTATTTTTGGTGATGGTACTCAGACCAGATCGTTTGCATATATTACAGACACTGTTGAGGGTATTTTTCGATCTGCTTTTCTTCCTCAGACAAAAGGAGAGGTTTTCAATATAGGAAATACTGTTGAGATTCCAATAATTACTTTAGCAAGAACTATAAGTAACTTAGCTGGTAAAAATGGGCGTATAGAGTATCATCCTCTCCCAATCGATGATCCAAAACGTCGCTGTCCAGATATTTCAAAAGCAAATAAAATTCTAGATTGGAAACCAAAAACGGATCTCGAAGAGGGTCTTAAAGAATTTATAAATTGGTATGTTAAAGAAAATAACATAATTGTATCTATGAACTCATCATAAATTGTTTCATCATATATTTAGCAGATTGCTTTCAATTCGGGCATATTTTATTTTTCATGAATCATTTGAATTGTTTTATCGAATTAAAGAATCATTAAAGCTTTGAATGAATTTATAAATATAGGAGGCCACAATATAACAAGAAAATTTTTGCTGATAAGTTCACATCGTCGTTCAGGTACACATTTAACTATTGACTCAATAATTAATAATTTCGAGGGAATTTCTAACAAAATTTTTGTACTTGAAACAGCATTTCCTTACTATCAAAATCATGAAAAGCTCACCTCTCTTGAAAAGAGGATAAAATCGGGTAAAGTAATGATAATTAAATCCCATATAACGCACGAATTATCTCCTAATTATGGAAAATATGGTTCTATCTCAGGCCATGAAAAAGAAGTTTTCATGGAAATTTCCAGAAAATCTCCAAAAATTTATGTTGTTAGAGACGGTAGAGATGTTATGGTTTCTTATTTTTATTATTTAAAGGCTTTATACGAATATAATGTATCTTTCATTGACCATTTAGAAAAACACCTACCTTATTGGATAGATCATGTGACTGGTTGGTTGAAAGAGAAGGATGTTCTACTAGTTACATATGAAAGTTTTGCTCATGATTACCAAGGAACCATGTTCCAAATTAATCAATTTACTAAATATCCTATGAAAAAAAAAATGAGAAATGTTTTTGGTAATGTCTCAAGAGCTAATTTACCGTTTTGGAAGAGAATTCCGAAAAAGATGCTGATAAAACTATCAATTATTCCAAGAAGCACAGCAGTTCTTCCAAGGAAAGGGATTATTGGAGATTGGAAGAATTATTTCAACAAAGAATCAAAAAAATTTTTTAAATTAATCGCAGGAGATTTACTTATTAATCTTGGCTATGAAGAGTCACATGATTGGTAATATTATAGAAATGAAGGTATTATAGTAGGACATTTTTTCCAAATTTATTACACTGAATATTACTCATTAATTGTTAAAAGCTCAATCTGTTTTCTCCTCTTCAATGTATTTCTTAAGTGGATAAAATTCCATTTGATCGCCATAATATTCCCTAGAAATTTCTCAATGAAATAGTGATATTTTTTAGGATAAATAAAAGAACGTAATAATGTCGCAAATGGTGAGAACCCACAATTAAATAAGAGACTAATATACATTCTGAAAATTCTGAAATAAACAATTGAAAATCTAATTCGGGCTCTTTTTAGATAATATTCATAATTTCTAATATTTTCACCAGTTGTCCCACTTATATGGTGATAACTTCTAGCTTTAGAAGCACAATAAGTCGGAAATCCCATCAATTTTCCTCTATAACAGAAATCTAGGTCTTCAGTATAGATGAAATAGTCTTCATCTACAAAACCGACTTTTTGAAGGATTTCTCGATGAAAAGTTGGTGATCCGACATAAATTACTGGTGTTTCTTTGAAAATGAAAGTATCAATGCTTTTCTTATGTCCAACCTTTTTTCCATGTCCTAAATAGTTAATATTAACACCAGCTTCATCTATCAAATTTGTTCCATAAATTAATCTAGTTGTTCCAGTTATTATATTAAATTCAAATTTTTTGAGTTGTTTTACAAGTTCTTCCACCCAATTATTGAACACATACTCATCTGTATTGAAATCAAAAGAAATAATTTCTCCTGAGCTTGCTTTTATTCCTAAATTAATTGCCTCTCCAACTCCAACTCTTCCGGCTTCAATAACCAATATTTCTGGAAAATTTTTCAGTACAAATTCAACACTTCCGTCGGTTGAACCTGCATCTACAAATATCACCTCATAATTTCTGTATGTTTGATTCATTAAATTTGTCAAACACTTAGAGAGATATTTTCTTCCTTGATAATTAGAAATTATTATTGAAACCTTCAATTCAGAAATTTCAATCCATCCTACGTCCAATATTTACTTAAAGCTGAAAATAATTATTAAGATTTAATAATATATTTTATCTCAACCATTTAATAAAAATACTGATAGCATCCTTAATTTCAATAGTCGTCTTTTCATCCTATAATAAAATACTTGATTATCCAATGAATCTAAACTTCAAACTATAAAATATAAGGTTATTTAAATTATTACTTTTTCTGAATTTTAATTAATTTCTTCTAAGTAGCAAACTCAATCGTAAAAGATTCGTTTTCATTGAGGAGTTCAAGTTATTGTCTGGGAAAAACCCAAAGGTAACTGTATTAATGCCTATTTATAATGGAGAAACATACCTTAATGAAGCTATTGAGAGTATTCTTAATCAAAAATACCAAGATTTTGAATTTCTAATCATAGATGATGGTTCTAAAGATAGAACCCAGCAGATTATTAACTCCTTTGAAGACCCTAGAATTCGCCTTATCTTTAATGAAAAGAATATTGGACTATCAAGAAGTCTTAATAAAGGGATTTATCTTTCAAGAGGGCAATATATAGCACGAATGGATTGTGATGATATTAGCTTTCCAGAAAGATTGCTAAAGCAAGTTGATTTCATGGACAATCACCCTGAAGTTGGGATATGTGGTACGTGGGTTGAATTAATAGGAACTAAAACAGGAATAGTATGGAAATATCCAACAGAGCACGATGAAATACGGATATCTATGGTCTTTTCATCAGCAATAGCGCATCCTTCAGTTATTATGAGAACTAAAAAATTAAAAGAGTATAACCTGAGGTATAATCCTGATTTTCAAATAGCTCAAGATTATGAATTCTGGCAACGTTGTAGTAAAATTCTTCGATTGGCAAATATTCCTGAGGTATTACTTAAATATAGAATCACATCGACCAGTCACTTTCGTTCAAAGAAAAATATACATGAAAAAACTCTAATTGAAATTTACAAATCTATTTTAGATGAAATGAATATTCCAGTTAGCAATGATGAACTCATGATTCATTATGATATTAGTCATAATAATTTTTCTAATCGTTTCATTTGGATAAAAAATGCTGGAAAATGGCTTCGTAAAATCCAACTATTCAATAAACAAGAAAATAAATATTTAGAGCCAAAATTTTCAGAGACACTAGCAAATTATTGGTTTTGGATATGTTATAAAGGAAACTCAAATGGACTAAAAGCATGGAAATTATTTTGGCACTCCCAATTACGTAAATATAATACAATACCATTAATATCAAAAATAAAATTCTTAATAAGCGCTACAATTAAACAGGGTCAGATTTTTATTAATTTTATTTCATAAATTGTTATCTACAGTAATAACCGTAAATAAAACAGGTTGAATTTGGACAATGAATATTGAAGATGTTTCACTAACACTTTTTTTTACTGGTGGAGTGAGTTTAAAAAACTGGGTAGAAGTAGGGAACTTGGATAGAGAGCTAGAATTATATAAAAGGCTTAATGAAACATTGAAGGAAATTAATATTGTCTCATATGGTGGAAATAAAGATTTCCAGTATTCTAAAAAGCTTGAGAAAATCAATCTATTACCCACTTCTTGGTACAAACATTCAAGGCTTACTATATTGAGTTTACAACTGAAAAATTATTCTCAATTAATAGCAAGATCTGATATATTGAAAACCAATCAAATTTCAGGTTTTGAAATACCACTTTGGTTCAAAAAAAAATACAATCAGAAATTAATTGTTCGTTGTGGGTACCTATACAGCTATTTTATGAAAAAAAAGGTAAAAAACAAACAAAAAGTTGAAAAAGTTCTTCAATTAGAAAAAAAAGCTTTTGAATCTTCTGATTTAGGATTTGTGAGCTCTCCGTGGCAACAAGAACTTATTATAAAACAGTATAGTATCGAACCAGCTGATAAGATTAAAGTAATCCCAAATTATGTTATTACAGATGTTTTCAAACCACTACCTAATATTCAAAAAAAATTTGACTTAATCTTTATAGGAAGAGGAGATAAACAAAAGAATATTCCCAATTTACTAAAAGCTCTTCATTATTTAAAAACAAAGGAACAGAGCGTTTCTCTATTAATGGTTGGGGGATGTTGCTTCAATACTAAAATTAAAGAAATAATTGATCAATATCATTTGGATGTCATTCTTAAAGGATATATTCCAAATTTCAGGCTTCCTGAAGTTATTAATCAAGCAAAAATCTTTATCTTGCCTTCCTATTATGAGGGACATCCAAAAGTACTGTTAGAAGCCATGAGTTGTGGAGTACCCTGTATTGGTACAAATGTTACAGGGATAAAGCATGAGATTAAGCACTTGAACACAGGATTTTTATCTAAAACTGACTTTAGAAGTATTGCCGAATCTATTGACATTCTCCTAGCTGATAAGGCCCTCCGTACAAAACTTGGTAAAAATGCAAGAGAGTATATATCTAAGAATTACTCTTTAGACAAAATACTTCCATTAGAACTTAAAGCAATCGAAGAGGTGATCTCTTCATGAGGAAACTAGATTATATTTTTGTAAAACCAATAATTTTTTACTTAAGTAGGCTCTCAGTTAATATAAGACTACAATTTATAAGTAGGCTTATTTCAGGCGTTGTTTCAAGGGAAAAAGACCCCAAAAAGTCATTAAAATTCTTATTAAATCTGGATCAGGAAATTTATTCTTTGACTGGGATAGAATCTATTCGTTATGAAGGAGGTTTGCATACAAAACATAGACATACAAAATATCATGATTTTTTTATTAAGAATATTAATGATGGAGATCATGTTTTAGATATTGGTTGTGGTAATGGTTTGCTTTCTTATGATATAATTCAAAATGTAAATAATGTGAAATTAATCGGAATTGATATTAGTAAAGAAAAAATTGAGACCGCTAAGGAAAAATATATTCATCCAAATTTAAAATTTATTAATGGAAATGCACTCAAGGATTTACCCAATAAAAAATTTGACGTTGTAATTCTATCAAATGTCTTGGAACATTTTGAAAATCGGGTTGAATTCTTAAAACAGGTTAAGAGAAGAACTAAATCATCAACATATTTAGTACGCGTACCACTTTTTGAACGTGATTGGCGAGTTCCTTTGAAGAAAGAGTTAGGATTAGACTATCGTTTAGATCCAACCCACTATATTGAATATACGCAAGAAAAATTCTTTGAAGAATTAGAGAAGGTTAGTTTAAAAGTAGAAAATTTAGAGATTCGTTGGAGTGAAATATGGGCGGTCGTTAAGAACCATGTTCAAGTTCAATAATTAAATATTGGTCTTTATTTTAAGTTTGAGGGTGATATTCCACATTGATATATCTTGATCCAGTGAGAAACCAATTGATATACGTCGAAAAGGTACCAACATCAAAATTTTGGGATACTCATTGGACAGTTGAAAAGGAAATTAGAAACCAAATTCTTGGAATTAAAGAGTCTATTGTCAGTAGAATCACAAAAATTTATTTAAAACCTGAAAATGGTATTATTCTAGAAGGTGGTTGTGGGAAGGGACACCATGTTGCTACTCTAAGGAATAATGGATATAGGGCAATAGGTTTAGATTTTGCGAAAGAAACTGTAGAAAAATTAAATGAGTACATTCCAGAATTAGATATTAGATATGGTGATGTAAGAAAAATTCCATTTGATAACAATTACTTCATTGGATATTGGTCTTTTGGTGTCATTGAACATTTTTGGGAGGATTATGAATCGATAGCATTAGAGATGCATAGAGTTATTAAGAAGAATGGTTACCTATTTCTCTCATTTCCTTATATGTCTCCATTAAGAAATTTTAAAGCAATATTTGGATTTTACTCGATTTGGAACGGAAAAAGACCTCAAAATTTCTATCAATATGCTTTGAATTCGCATTTAGTTATAAAGGAATTTGAGAAATTAGGATTCAAATTAATTAAAACCATTCCCCATGATGGAATAAAAGGAACAAAAGATGAAATTAAGATTATTCGACCACTACTACAGAGAATATATGATTTTAAGGGGAACAATATTCTTAACTATTACAGTAAAAGGATACTTTTCAAAGTTCTAAGCCCATTTGCGAGTCATATGATAATATTAATTTTCAGAAAAATTTATTGATAATCTATAGTCTGAGACTTACATTCCTCAATCAAAAGGTGGTATAAAAAGGGAAAATAAGGGAATTTTGGTATTTATGTGCATATTATAGGAGAACGTACAGAAAAATTGTGTTTGAAATCATGTTACCAATGATCGTGAATGGTGATCCTATAAAAGCCTTTTAAAAGAGATCAAAATGTTATTTATGGAATTAAGCTAACATTATATACAGCTTTTCCTTTATTTGTAGCCTAACTTATTTGCAACAGGACTTAAAATTGACGTTATTATCTTTTGCTCCTGATGTTTAAATTCTGTTTGCCAATTTTTTCTGGTTTCAGCTAGGATTCCACCTTGAATTTCCCTTTCCTGAAACATTGTATTTGACTTAGCAGGAAAACCATTAACACTCGGGTACAGTAAGTTCTCATAGAATGGAATTTGTAAAAAAGAAGTGATTCTTTTTAGTTCAATATTTGGATTCATTATTAAGTCTTCATAATGTACTATATGATATCGCTCTTTTCCCAACTTTTTTTGATTCATTAGTCCAGTCTCAATAGATTTTTTAATACGAAATGAGACATTTTTAACATCCCAATTCCATTTTCTTACACCATAAAGTCTTCTCAGTGAAGCGATATTATGTCGAGGATCCCGAATAGTATGAATAAATTTAGCAGAGGGAAAAAAATCTAGAATTTGATCTACTTTATGTTCATTAGAAGGAGTTTTTTCTATCCACATTTTAGGCTTATCCCCTCGATTAGGATTAGCACAATAATAGGAGAAAATAACAGCAAGAAAAGGGCAATGCTCTGAAAAAGGTAGAGTTTCAAGCCAATAATTTAAATAGTGTAAGAATTCTCTATAAGGGTCCTCACTGTCTCCAAAAATCCAGAAGGGTCTGATACCCAATGGATTAATAAGGCGCATTACCCAATATGTGTCCCAATCTTTCAAAGAGTTTGTATAAGGCGAGTTAGAGTGGTCAGAGATTTTATTGTAAATCAGCGAGGGATTCCTGATAAGATTTATCATATGTGCATCGCCTGGAATTACAATAAGTTCTGGATGATTATCCAAAAGCTCCAAAATTAACGTTGTTCCACTTTTCATTTCACCACAAATGAATACTGCATTTTCATGTAATGTGCTTACTTTTTCTACAAAAGTATCATTTGGCTCCCAATTAGGTTTTTGTGTTTTTCTAAGAGTGTTTATATATGTTGTAAAAGCATCACGCATTGCTTCTGTATTTTGAGGGTCTCTTTTAGGAAATAACATATCACGCTGATCCAGTATCTGATTCAGTTTGGATTTAACTATCTCAATATCTTCGTTGTTCCTTGCCATATGAACATATCTCCTTTATTGTTTCATAGTGAAATCAATAAATATATTTGCTTTTCTCTTTTTATTCGATTTGGGATAAAAAGAGATATCTAAAGTTTTATCAATATGTTTTGAATTCAGATTTAGTTATTAAAGATTTTGAGAAATTATGGTTCAAATT
>JBHLLI010000048.1:0-27776 GCA_048885765.1 Candidatus Hermodarchaeota archaeon | reverse complement strand
GGAATTCCTATAGAAGCTTCTTCTAATGGTTCTAATAAAGTATTTTGAGAGTATTCTGTAGCTCTATTAATTTCATTAGCAAGGAAGGTACCTCCTTCAAGCATAGCATTTAGTAATGGGCCAGGATTAAAAGCTTCCAAAACAAATCCTTTTTTCAATGTGATTGCTGGATCAAAAGAACCAATGAAATGTGAAGGTTTAATACTCTCGTCCATAGTTAACCAATGGAAACTTTTGTTTTTATTCTCCTTTGCTCTCAGACTAGCAAAATACCTACATAAAATTGTTTTCCCAACCCCAGGAGGTCCAACAAGGGCTGGAAACAATCCAGTTGACTCTGCATCTCTTAATAATTCTAAAGCTTTACCATATTGTCCCGAAAGAACAATATCAATTTGTTCCTCAGAAATATCTTTAATTACATGTTGATTAAATAACTCTTCGAATCTTTGTTTATTTATCATAGTCAAATCTCTAACGTAATTTAAATAAATTAACGATTTTCTTACATGAATATTAAGTCTTTGTTAATATTAAACTTTAAAGTTAATAATTAAAAGATATTATATTTTCTTAACTTGTTTGAATAAATTTTGGATTTTTTTCTAATAAAATATAGTTTACTATGATAGATCCTTATTTTGAAGAGAAAAATTTCATTTTATATCATGGAGATGCTTTAGATATTCTTGATCAATTTGAAAGTAATAAGTTTGATTTAATCTATGCTGATCCCCCCTACTTTTTATCAAATAATGGTGTTACGTGTAGCTCAGGTAAGATGGTTTCAGTTAATAAAGGAGAATGGGATAAATCACAGGGTTTCTACGAAGATATTAATTTTACTGATAATTGGTTGAAAGCTTGTAGAAGAGTTTTAAATAAAAACGGTAGTATTTGGGTATCTGGAACCTTACATATAATCTATAAAGTAGGTTATCTTCTAGAAAAAAATGGTTATGATATTATTAATGACATAATTATGTATAAGCCAAATGCTCCACCTAATTTATCATGTAAATACTTTACCCATAGTCATGAAATAGTATTATGGGCTCGTAAATCCAAGAATTCTCAACATACTTTTAATTATGAGAGAATGAAAGTATGGAATAATCCAAAAGATAAATTGAAAAATAAGGATAAACAAATGAGAAGTGTTTGGTCAATTCCTTTATTAGCTAAAAATGAGAAAGAATTCGGAAAACATCCAACCCAAAAACCATTAGAATTATTAAATCGAATAATCTCATCCTCTTCAAATGAAGGTGATTGGATATTAGATCCTTTTATAGGATCTGGTACTACAGGAATCGTATCTAGTATTTTAAATCGTAAATTTATAGGTATCGATTTGAATAAAGAATATTTGGATATAGTGATTAAAAGATTTAAATCCAAAGAAAAAGAGAGTTTATTATTTTACCCCGGGAATAAAAATGACTTAATGAGGTATGTCTAAATCTATTATTTGCTTATATTTTATGAAAAAATATTATAAAAACATTTATTAGTTTAAGTACTTATATTTTTAATTAATCTAAATATCACGATAATTAGGGATATAAATGCAATTAGAGCAACCTCCTCCTTCATATTATAAAGAAAGAATATCAAAGATGAAAGATAAAGTGGTAATGCAACCACGTGAAATTTGTGTTGAAAGAGCCAAATTAATTACAGATTCATATAAAAATACAAAAGAAGAACTCCCTATTATTCGTTTTGCTAAAGCGATAAGCCATCTATTATCGAATATGTCAATTAAAATTTGGGATAATGAGTTTATTGTCGGAAACCGATGTAGTAAATTTGTTGGAACTCCCTTATATCCAGAAATAAGAGTGGATTTTATAGAACAGGATGTTGATACTTATGATAAACGTCCAGCACAAAAATCATTTATTAACAAGGAAGACAAAAAAATTTTGAAAGAAATAATTATTCCATATTGGAAAAACGAGGAATATACTTTAAAAGAGCAATTTACAAAAAATTTAGAGCCAAAAGTAAAAGAAATCATGGATACATTAGTATTTTTGGTTGAAACCGAATTAACTAATGGAATTGGTCATTTTTTCCCAGGACATGAAAATATTTTAAAATTTGGATTAAATGGTTTGATTAATAAAGCAAAAAGCAAGATTAAAGACTTTACTGATGATATTCAAAAAATTAATTTTTTACAATCTGTCATTATTGTATGTAATGCTGCCAAAACTTTTATAAAAAGATTTTCTTCATTAGCAATTAAAATTTCAGAAAAAGAAATTAATTCTAAACGTAAGAATGAACTATTAGAAATCTCAGAAATTTGTTCAAATATTTCTGAAAATGCACCAAAGAATTTTAAAGAAGCCCTTCAACTATTATATTTTAATCATCTTATATGTGGACTAGAAGATGGAGGATATGCTGTGAGTATTGGGCGTCTTGACCAATTACTCTATCCATTTTACATGACGGATGTGAATGAAGGAATTATAAAGAGAGAAGAGGTCCAGTTTTTGATTGAATGCTTCTTTTTGAAATTAACTACTTTATGGAACTATGTATTTTATTTAGCAATTAATGCAGGCGAGGGGCCTCCCATTACTGAAAATGTTACTATCGGAGGATTAGACCGACAAGGAAATGATGCAACAAATGAATTATCATACATTATATTAGATGCATACTCCCACCTACAAACCGTTCAACCAACATTTTCAATAAGAATTCATGAAAGCACTCCGGTGGAGTTTTTAGCTAAAATTGCCAAATCGGTTAAATTAGGCACAAGTATTGCTTTATTTAACGACGATATAATGATTCAAGGACTTGTTAAACGTGGTTTTACTCTCGAAGATGCACGAGAGTATGCTCCAATTGGATGTGTAGAACCTCAACACCCTAGCAAGTCCTTTGGTTCAACAAATGCATGTCAGCTCAATATTGTTAAATGCTTAGAATTAGCTTTAACAAATGGAAGCGACATGTTTATCAGAAGACAAATAGGTGTAAAGAGTGATAATGAAATTACATCTTATGAAGATCTCTGGAGTTCACTCTTAACACAAATGAAATTTTTTATTAAATATATGGTTTTAACAATGAATACACTTGATAAGACCATTGCTGAATTCAATCCTCAACCTTATTTATCCTCTACTGTCGATGATTGCATTAATAGTGGCTTGGATATAACTAATGGTGGTGCTTTATACAATTTTACGGGGCCCCAATTAATTGGTTTAGCAACAGTTGCAGATAGTTTAGCAGTCATTAAAAAATTTGTATTTGAAGATAAGGTCTTAACATTTGAGGACATGGTAACGATGCTTTCGAAAAATTTTAGAGGAGTTTACCTAGGAAAAAAAGGATCTGAGTGGAGAGAACTTTTTATTAACAAGATTCCAAAATTTGGGAATGATATTAATTATGTAGACCATATTGCTGTAGATATTGTCCGAGAATATTGCAATGAAATTGCGAAATATAAAAATTTTCGTGGTGGAAAGTATAATCCAGGAGTGTACTCCACTTCTTTTCATATAGCGTTTGGATCTTGGACTGCTGCTTCAGCAGATGGACGAAAATCTAGAGATGCACTTTCGAATGGTGTGGGTCCTACTCATGGAAGAGATAAAAATGGTCCCACAGCAATTCTGAATTCTGTAAAAAAGTTAAATACCGAACTTATTACCAATGGAACTTCTTTACTTCTAGATTTTCATCCAAATTCTCTTAAAGAAGATATATTTATTCCCTTGGTAAAATCATATTTTAAACCTAAAGGAGGATATCATATCCAATTTAACGTTGTTGGTAAAGATACATTATGTAAAGCACAAGAAAATCCTGATAATTATCGCGGACTAGTAGTGAGAATTGCAGGATATTCTGTTTTGTTTACAGAGCTCACAAAAGCCGCTCAAAATGATATAATCGCGAGAACTCAATATTAATCTTTATTTTTAAAATCTTTAAGAAAAACAATAAAGGATTTTAGTTATTCTGATTTTAAGAATATAAGTAGAGATATTTATATTTGGGCCTGTAGATCAGTGGAAGATCGCTTGATTCGCATTCAAGAGGTCACGGGTTCAATTCCCGTCAGGTCCACTTATAAAAAACAAACATATTTAATCTCACAGCTTCACAGAGTGCATTTTTACATAATGAGTTTTTTAAGTTTGATTTATTATGAAAGACTTTAACAATTTATCAAAACTACATGAACCCCAAAAAATAGAAAAAAAAATTTATCAATGGTGGGAATCAGAAGGGTATTTTCGCCCTGAAAAACAACGTGAATTAGGTCTAGTAGAAAAAAATGGACCCCGTTATTGTATTACACTTCCACCTCCGAATGTAACTGGTGTTCTTCATCTAGGACATGCAATTGTCATTAGTCTTGAAGATCTCATGACACGTTATGAACGAATGAAACAAAAAGAAACATTATTTCTTCCAGGAACAGATCACGCAGGTATAGCCACACAAAATGTCGTAGAGCGAGATTTAGCAAAAAGAGGAATTCACAGGAAGGAAATTGGACGAAAAAAATTTTTAAACGAAGTATGGGCTTGGACTAATAAACGTCAAAATACGATAATAGACCAATCCAGAAGTATGGGAGCATCATGTGATTGGACTCGTAACAAATTTACATTGGATGAAGAATATCATAGAGCTGTGATAACCGCATTTAAATCACTTTATGACAAAGGGTTGATTTATAGAGGAAAGTATATGGTGAATTGGTGTCCTGGGAGATGTACATCTGCGATATCTAACCTAGAAGCGCAACCACAAGAACATGAAAGTCAATTATGGTATATAAAGTATCCAATAATTACAGAGAATTGGAAAGGTCCTAAAGGAGAGTGGGCATCTGGAAAATGGGCGGAAGGTGCAACAGATTTAATAATTGTGGCAACAACACGACCTGAGACATTGTTAGGAGACACAGGGGTTGCAATAGCAATGAATCATTCAAATTATTCTAAATATGAAGGAAAAATTGCTGTATTACCTGTGCTTGGGCGTGAAATTCCCGTTTTTGAGGATGAATATGTAGATCCTGAATTTGGAACTGGTGCTTTAAAAATAACTCCTGCTCATGATCCTAATGATTATGAGATTGGTTTTAAATATAATTTAGAGCAAATAACAGTTATTGATGAAATAGGTAAAATGATCCCCAAATATTCAGGGAAATATGCAAATATGGATCGATTTGAATGCAGAAAAGAAATTGTCAAGGATTTAGAAAAAGAAGGATTACTAGAAAAAATAGAACCATATATTCACACGATAGCTCACTGTCAACGGTGTAATACTATAATTGAACCAAGAATTTCAACCCAATGGTTTGTTAGAACCCAAACACTTGCAAGGGAAGCCATAGATGTCGTAAAAAGTGGAGTAACTATGATGATCCCAGAAAGAGAAGAAATACGCTTCTATCAATGGATGGAGAATATAACAGATTGGTGTATTAGTCGTCAATTATGGTGGGGACATCAAATTCCTATATGGTATTGCTCAAATGGGCATGAAGTCTGTGAAATAGAAGAACCTGTTCAATGTCCAACATGTAATGATAAAAATCTTGAGCAAGATGAGGATGTTCTAGATACTTGGTTTTCTTCTGGATTATGGCCATTCGCAACCTTAGGTTGGCCAAATTTAGAGAGTGAAGATTTTATAAGATTTTATCCCAATGATATGCGCGAAACAGGATATGATATTCTGTTCTTCTGGGTTGCTCGAGAAATGATGTTAGGGTTGGAATTAACTAAACAATCACCTTATCGATTGTGTTATTTTCATGGAATGATTCGGGATGAAAAGAGTAAAAAGATTAGTAAATCTATGGAAAACATTGAACAATATGATCCATTAAACATTATTAAAAAATATGGAGCAGATTCATTACGATTTACATTTATTGCAAATACAGTTCCTGGAAAAGATTTAAATCTTGGAGAAGGCCTTCTTAAAGCCTCAAAGAATTTTTGCAATAAGATCTGGCAATCTGCAAATTTCATTTTAGGTAATCTAAATAAAATAGAAAGGATTATAAGGTTCTCAAATTCTTATCCAATGGAAAAACTTCATATTGGAGACCGATGGATAGTTTCCCGATTAAATAAAATGATAAAACAAGTGAATAATTATTATGAAGCCTACGATTATTTAAAAGTCGCTCGTTTAATACGGTCATTTTATTGGGATGAATTTTGTGATTGGTATATCGAAATTTCTAAAATTCGAATTTATGATGAGGAAGAACAAGATAGAATTACACCTATATCTATTTTACTTTATATCTTAGAAATATCACTACGACTTCTCCACCCCATTATACCATTTTTAACAGAGACTTTATGGCAGGCACTACCAGAAGAAGTAAAAGATGGTCCCGCCTTAATTGTTGCAAAATGGCCAGATTCCGATAGATCATTAATAGATGACATGATTGATAATGATTTTGATTTAATCTCTTCAATAATTCATGAAATTCGACGGACAAGAAAGGAATTTAATGTAAAACCTGGTTTAAAGATACCATTAATTATACAACCTGGAGATAAAAGGAAATTAATTGAATGTACTACGTCAGAAATTATCGCTCTTTCCCATGTTGATAAATTTAAATTCAAAATTGATGAAACTGATGTACCAAGACATTCTGCTCGAATTGTTCTTCAAGGTATAGTAATATATCTTCCATTAGAAGATATAATTGATATAAAAATGGAAATTGCACGTATTTCAAAACAAATTGAATTAATTAATGAGCAAATAGAGAAGAGTGAAAAAAAATTGAATGGGCCTTTTGCTCTAAAAGCAAATCCAGAATTAGTTCAAAGAGAGCGAGAAAACCGGGCACAATTAGAAAAAAGAAAGGAGATGCTCGAGGAACAACTTAAAATTCTACGCTAAAGGAAGATAAATTAAATTTGAAAAAATCTAATAAAAATTTAAGAATTGAGTTCTCAATTTCTTATTCACTTTCAACCTGTAATTAACTTCTTGGATTTTTTCGATTGGATTTAAATAAATCTTATAAAGTTATCAAATATTATACATTTTTATATATATTAACCTTCTAATTAGGATTTAAAATGGCACAAGAAACAAGCTACCCAAAAAGATACAATTTTAAGGCAGTCCAAGAAAAATGGATAAAATATTGGGAAGAAAACAAAATTTACAAATTTGATAAAAACCTGAAAGATGAAATTTTCACAATTGATACGCCACCTCCTTTTGTAAGTGGAGTTCTACATATAGGGCAATATCTGAATTACGCTTGGATAGATTTTGTAGCAAGGTATCGTCGAATGAAAGGTCAAAATGTATATTTTCCTCAGGGATGGGATTGTCACGGATTACCTGTTGAGTTAGCAGTTACTAAGAATTATGGAATCTCTAAGGACGATCGAGATAATTTTCTAGAAAAATGCAGAGAATGGGTAGAAAACAACATAGAGAATATGACAAAACAACTAGATGATTTAGGATATTCGACTGATTGGGAATATACTTACAGAACGATGAATGATGATTACAAACGAAAAGTTCAAATTTCACTCTTAGAATTCTATGAAAAAGGTTTACTTTACAGAGATAAATTCCCGACTCATTTCTGCGTAAATTGTGAAACATCTGTTGCTAAAGCGGAAGTGGGGTATCAAGAAGAATTAGGAAAATTATGGTATATAAAATTACCAATTGCAAATAGGGAGAACGAGTTTATTACCATTGCAACTACTCGTCCTGAATATATGGAAGCATGCGTTGCAGTAATGGTAAATCCTAATGATGAGAGATACTACGATATTTCAGCTGCTAAAATTAAAATCCCATTCACTAATAGAACTGTTCGGGTTTATATGGATCCTTCAATTGATATGAATTTTGGAACTGGCGTCGTTTATGTTTGTACATACGGAGATGAAATGGATATTAAATGGAAATTTGAGTATAATCTAGATGAAATCCAAATTTTTACAGAAGATGGACATATGAATGATAATTCTGTGTATCAAGGCTTAACAATTATGGAAGCGCGAGAACAAATTGTCAACGATCTTGATAAAGAAGGATTAATTGAAAAGATTGAAGATTATGAGCATAATTTAATAATTCACGCTGAACGATCGTCTTGTAGTAAACCAATAGAATACTTACCAGTCTATCAGTGGTTTATAAATGTAAAGGATTTCACACAGGAAATAATTGAATCCGGAGAACTCATGAAATGGTATCCTGAAAAACAAAAACAAAGATTAATAGATTGGGTAGAAGGATTGGATTGGAACTGGGTTATTTCACGTCAGCGTTTTTTTGGTACCAATATTCCATTTTGGTATTGTATGGATTGTGGTGAGATTATTCCTCCTAAAAGAGAAGATTTACCCTTAAATCCCGTGGAAAGCTCACCACCGTTAAAGGAGTGTCCAAAATGTAATAGTAAAAATATAATCGGTGAAAAAGATGTCTGTGATTGTTGGATTGATTCTAGCCTTACTCCCTTAGAAATATCGAAATGGACAGAAGATAACGAATTTTTTAAAAGAGCTTATATAAATGCAAAAGTTCATCGTTCACAGGGTTATGAAATTATCCGAACCTGGTTGTTTTACACCTTATTTCGATGCAAAATTTTAACTGGAAAAGCTCCTTTTTATGAAGCGATGATAAATGGAATGGTTGCAGGTCCTGATGGACGACATATGTCAAAGAGTCTTGGGAATTATATTGCTCCTGAAGAAGTGATGCCAGAATATGGTTCTGATGCAATAAGATATTGGACTGCCATGGGCTCTTTAGGAGATGATTATCCATTTGAATTTACTTGGATTAATTTACAGACTAAACAACCTGTTTCAAATGAATTAATATTACAGGAAAGAGAAAAACTACCAGAAGATAAATTTAATAAGAAATACAGGAGAAAACATGAACAATTAATAGGAGCTTCAAGATTTTTAACTAAGATTTGGAATGCTTATAGATTTTTATTTCTAAATTTGAATAAGATTAATATACATAACATTGATGCTAATCTTAGTGAATTATCGCCAATAGATAGTTTTTTCTTTTCAGAATTTAATAAAAATTTTGATCTCATTGTAGAATATTTTGATGGATACAATTGGCATGAAGCTATGATGGTTCTAAGATCATTTTTTTGGAACGAAATTTGCGATAATTATATTGAAGCTATAAAACATAGATTCTACTCTGATGACGAAGATACAAGGAAAAATTCCTTAAAAAATGCTTTAAACCTTTTCTATAAATTATTAACTATGTTATCTGTTATAATACCCTTTATTTCAGAAGAAATTTACTCAATCCTCTATAAACGGTTTACTAATCTAAAGTCTTTTCATTTAGAGAAATGGCCTTTGAAATATGAAACAATTTCAGAAGATTTAGCAAAAAAAGGAGAATTAATAATTGATATAATTAAAACCCTAAGGATGCAAAAATCAAAGCTTCAAATACCTTTAAACCAAAGCATTGGAAAAGTTATTTTATTCCCAGCTGTAAACCAACTGAATGAGATTGATAATTTAAAAGAAGATATTAAATTTACTCTTAGAATTAATAATTTAGAAATAGTTGAGAAATCTCACGAGAAAAAAATTAAAGAAAGACCAGATTTAAAGATTTTAATTGAAGAATTAAATATTTTAGTTTACATTTTTAAATAAAAATTCTTTTCAATACAACTTCAATCTTCTTCTATATCGTTTTCATTAACAGAGTCTATTTCACTAATTGGTTCTGTATCATCAGAGATTTCACTTTCTTCAGAGGTTTCACTTGAAACTTCTTCAATTCCTAATTGTGTAATCATAGCTCGTTTCAATTCAGTCTTATCTTTCGGTAAACCAAACATATCTGCATATTTGTCAGTAGTGGTAAGTTCTTGAGATCTTCCCTTTTTTATAGCATTTATGAATCCATTATCTAAGAGATATTTTACATGTTCATAGGCACCAGTACCTCTCAATTTAATAATCATTGATTTTAAAACAGGTTGTTTTAGAGCAATAACAGTTAAAGTTCTCAAATATCTTTCTGCGATAGCACCACCTTTGGCAAATTTAGAAACTTTTTCTGTATATTCTGGTTTAATTTGCATTTGGTATCTATCTCCAATTTGTGCTATAACGAGTGCAGTAGTGCGTTCTAGGTAATCAAAAGCTACTTCATTTACTAATTCTTCCACTTCTTTCTTAGGTATTTCCAATTTAGTTGATATTTCTTCTATTGTAAGGGGACTTCCAGCGGCGTATAAAGAAGCTTCAATTAAATTTCTATGGAAAATCCTAATTTGGTTTTTTAATGAATCTTCATCCAAAACTTCAGTTTCTGAAGTTGTATCGAACGAATTTGTATTTTCAATATTCTCAACTTCCTCAATTTCTTCTATCAATGGATTTTCAGAGTTTAAACTTGATTCTCCGAGTATTCCATTTTCTACTTCTCTTTCTACGGTTTCTTCTTGTTTTTCATTTAGATCATTTTCATGATTTTCTTCCAAATAATCACCCTTTTTATAGTTGTTTTAATCAAATTTAGTTTTTATCTAATATTAACACTAAAATCTTGAAAATCTTCATCTTGAGATAAGATTAATTTATTCCCCGTAGATAAGAACATTAATGCTAGAAACATACGAACAAAAGAAAATTTCCTTCCGATATCACTTTTTTCTTCATTCTTAATAATCTCTGCCAGCTCATAAAAAGAAACATCTGTATTATTAAGATTAATCGTAGCTTTAATTCGGTTATACCACGATTCATGCAATTCTTCTACTGTTTGTTCTCTTCCACTTATATGTTTAAGAAGTTCTTTAGGAAGTTGCGCTTTGGATTTCATTTGAATTCTTTGTTGCGCTATTTCCTCTTTTCTCATCCGTCTTCTTCTTAATTTTTCTTTATTCTGCATAACTTCTATAATAGCAGATCTCATTGCATCAAATAATTCATCTTTTGTGGCTATTTGCATTTTAGGTTGAATCGGTTGAGGTAATGCTTTGGGTATGGTTCTACCATGTGCTTGTCTGAAGCGCTCTAACTCTTCTCTTTTCTGAATTTGCTCTTCTTCCCTAATAATGCTTGAAATTTTGTAATGATGCAATACTGCAGAAGTCTTAAGAGCTATACCCGAGATTTTATAATTTATCAATTCTTCATGTAACATATTATCGAAGAATTCATCAACTAATTTGGCTAAATCATAAAAAGCAATTTCTGATTCTTTTGCAAGTTCAGAATCTAATAAACTAGAAAACGGAGGTTTTTGCCAGAATTTTAATTCAAGCTTTTCTTTTCTCAATAAGGCGAGATCTTCCTCTTCTTCAAATCCAGCGATTAGTTCTTCCTCGATTTCTTCAATATCTTGCGATCTATCTGTAAATTCAGGGTGTGATACGACTTCTTGAAGTAAATCAATTATTTCTTTTTTCTTAGATTTTGTAGGTATTTTAATATTATTTATCGAAGCGAATTCCCTAAGTTCTTTAACTGTCCACTCATTAAAATTATGTTTTATAGTAGAATTTTGATTATTTTCGGATATACTTTATCACCATTATTCTGTTATTGTCGGCTCAATATCTTCCAATTCGAGAAGCCTTTTGGCTTCTTCTTCTAAATCAACACTAAAAATGTCAGTAATTCCACTTTGTTGCATTGAAACACCGTATATTCTATCCGCATTTACAATATTTTCTTCTCTGTGAGAGATAACCATAAATTGAGCCTGTGAAGCGAATTCTTTTATAACCATAGAGACTCGGTGAACATTTGGACCATCTAAAGCAGCATCAATCTCATCCATTACGTAAAAAGGAGCCGGATAAAATTCTTGAACTGCAAAAATGAAAGATAAAGCAACTAACGTTTTTTCTCCCCCACTTAAAATTTCTAGTGAACTAATTTTCTTACCTCTTGGTCTTGCTTCAATAGAAATACCCCCTTCAAATGGTTTATCAGGTCTATCTAAGATCATTTTTGCTGAACCACCTGGAGATAATTTCTGAAATATTCTTGAAAATTCCCGATTAATTTCATGGTAAGCTTTCATAAAAGTTCGAGTTTTTTCTAACTCAATTTTATCAATTGCATCTAGAATTGACTTTCTTTCTCTTTGAATTGTTTGCCTTCTCATATCTATCTCATCAAATCTTTCTTTGACGGTGTCATATTGTTGAATCGCCTTTAAGTTTACCGGTTCAAGAGTTTTTTTCTTTTGTGTTAGTTCTACGATATCCGATTGTAATTCTGCTTCAACAAGATCATCTGTCACAGGAGGTAATGAACCATATTCTTTGGATCGTTGAAATAAGGTTTCTATTTGGTCAGTACACATTATTTTTTTGGATTCATAATTATTTATTTTAGAATTTTCCATTGATAGATCAGATTTTAAATCTGTTATAATCTTTTGATATTGTTTTTGTTTTTTCCATGATTCATCCTTTTCTTGTATAAATTTATCAATCTCTTTTTGTTTTTCATCCTTCTTCACATTCTGATTAGCTAAATCCTCTTTCAAGATTGTTAAGTCTTTTGTTATGGATTCAACTTGTTCTTTCGTGTCATTTATGTCTTGATTAAGTCCAATTATCTTCTGTTCTCTCTCCTTGTTTTTATTTAGTTCATTGAGTTTGCCTTGAGATCTTTGTAAATCTTTATTTAACTTATTCAATTTTTTCTGAGCTGCTTTTTGGGATTCTAGCTCTTGAGATCTTTCATCTCTTAATTTATTTATAACCTGTTGCTTCTGATCGACATTTTTTTGAATTTCTTCAACTTGAGAGTTTAACATTTGCGTTTCATTCTGGCATGCTTTAATTCTATCATTTGCATCAATATTTTCCTTTTTGATATCTTCAATAGAGTTAATTATCCTCATCACATTTTGAAGTGCTCTTAACCGGTCTAATGTCTCCTCAAGGGTTTTATTTTCAGCATCTATCTCTTTTCGTAAATTCTCGGTTATTTCCCAGTATTTTTCTTTTCGAATTATAAGGTCATTAATACTATTCTGTATTGAATTTTCTTCTTCTTGAATATTTTTAGTGCTCTCTTCTGTGTTAATTATTATGTTTTTCTTTTCTTCAATAAGATTATTCAATTTTTCTATATTATCATCAATTTCTACAATATTATCAAATAAATTTTGAATACCGTGCAATTCTTGAAGCTTTTCTCTTAATATTTCTAAATCTCTTTGCTTTCCGTCAATTTCATCTTGGATTTTAGATATATTGTCCCAGTATGTATCTTTAAGTCCTTTTAACTTTCTGATCTCAGAATCTAAGTTATTGACTTCTATTTGCCTTTTATCAATAATTACTTTTCTTTCTTTTATTTCAACTTCTGAATTTTTAAGTCTTTGATTTAATTCAGAATTTCTCTTTTCAATTTCACCAAGTCTTTTATTGTATGATGAAAGATTTTCAGAAAAATGTTTTTCTTGGATTCTAGCTTCAGTTAGTTGTTGTTCATTTTTATTAAAATCATCGGTTTGGGATTTAATACTAGCTGAGATCTCTTCCAATTGTTTATATAATTCTTGACTTTTTGACATAGTTAATTTTCTTAAAGAAAGATACACATTTTCAAGAATTTCCATTAAATCTTGAACAAAATTATCAAATGTATTCGTCGAAGATTGAACTTCAACGTCCGCAGATTCTTTTACTTTTTCAATCAATTGAGTAATTGTAGTATCAGCATTATCAGTAAATAATTCTAAAGTTTGCATTATAGAGTTAATCATTTCAGTCATTTCAGTATGTTTTTCTTCATCCGCACCAATATTCTCTACAGTTTTCATAATATCAACTATGTCAAGAATAAATTTTTTAAAATCTTCCGCAGATGATTCAATTGCGTCTGCATTTGATTGTTGGATGTTTGCTTTTATTGATTCAACTGAAATATTGATATTTTGGGTAAGCATATTTAAAATCTGTAGTATCCCAGTTATATCTTTTGTATTTTTCTCATATTCCTCTTCAGAGGATTCTATTTTTTTAGAAAGATTTTCTCTTTCTTGTGAAAGCTCTTCTAATCGTCTCTGAACATTTTCTTTTTTGTTATTTAACTTTTCGGATTCTTTCTTTGTAATACTAAGATTTTTCTCTAAGGAATTAACTTTTAACTCCAAATCATTCTTTTCTCTATCTAAATTTGTTATCTCTTTTGAAAGGATTTTTAATTCTGTATTAATATTATCTATTTTTGCGTTGTTATCATTAATTTCAGATTCAAAAGAATATCTCTTCATATTTAATAATTCAAGATCTTGTTCATTTTTTCTATAAATTGAATTTTCCTGTTTCAATCTCCCTCTTAATTGGTTTAAATCTTTATTAAGATCCTCATTTTCTTTCAATAACTCTTTTACAGCTTTTTCGGCATCTCTACCTTTACTTAATTCGGTTATCTTCTTCTTAATAGTGTCTTTCTTTTGACTTAATTCTTGGATATTCTGTTTATTCATTGTAATTTCTGTGTTTAAAGATGATAAATTTGCCTGAAAATCTATTAATTTTGAATTTAATTGATTTTTTTCTGCTTGCAGACTATTAATATTATTTTCTAAATCTTTTTGATTTTGATTTTCTTTGGAGATTTTAGCATTTAATTCATCTATTCGTTTTCTAATTTCTGATTCTGCCTTTTTTGTCTCCTCTATAGCTTCATCTATGCTTTCTGCATCTTTTTTTAGTTTCTCAAGCTCGACTTCCAATTTTTGCTTCTTCTCTTCATTCTTGTTTATGGTTCCTCTGAGCATTTTAATTTGAGCGTTATTAGATGAAATACTTTGTTGTACTTTGGAAATCTCTGCTTTAAAAAGAGAATTCTCATCTTCTGTAGTTTTTATCTGAAGATCTAATTCAGCTTGGTTTTGTTGTCTTTTTTCAATTTCAGTTTTAGTCTCTTCGATATGGTTCTCGTATTCTAGTATCTCATTTGAAACTCCTTCTATCAATGAATCAAAAGTCTGTCCTTCCTCAAGCTTCATTTGTTTACTTTCTAAAGTTTCAATTTCATTAATTAATTTTTCAATAGATTTTTGAGCCAGATTGAGAGTGGTTTGACTTGACGAAATTTGGGTTTTTACTTGAGTTATATTTTCAGCGATCTCCTCTCTCTCTTTTTCTTTCTCTGTGATTGTTTTTTGAATATTATCCATTACAAGAGATTCTTGTTTTAAGATATCCTCTTGTCTATTGATTTTTTCTTGCAATTCTTCAATAATTTTTAAAGAATTTTCAATTTTGTTCTCTAATTCTTCCTCTTCTTTTCGTAATTTTGAGATTTTTAATGCAATTAACTGAGAATTTAAGAAATTAATTTTTTCATCCAGTTCCTTCCAAGCTAAAGCATCATTTTTTTCTTTTTCGACTTTTTTCAGTTGAGCCGAAACTTCCTTAAAAATTGCTTCAAATTGTCCTAAATCTCTTTCTGCTTTTTCTAATTCTTTTAACGTAGCATCTTTCATTTCATCATATTTTTGGAGACCAATAAGTTCTTCTATAAAATTTCTACGATCTTCTGCATTCATATGCGTTAATTCTACAATTTTACCTTGAAGGACAAATTGATTACTTCCGTCTGGATCAATATTAGCTGCTGCTAAAGCATTAAGAATTTGTTGGCGAGTAGTTTTTTTACCATTCATTTTATAGCCTCCCCCGCCTCCAGTCTTTATTGTCCGTGTAATTTCAAAATCATTAGTACCGCCTGGAAAAACGTTTTCAGAATTATCGAAATAAAGAGTTACAGACGCTCTTTGCGAAGGATTTTTTCCTCTTGCTCCAGCGAAAATGAGATCCTCAAGGCTTTTTGCTCTCATGGTTTTCTTGCTTAATCTTCCTAAGGCAAAACAAAGAGCATCAATAATATTGGACTTTCCCGCTCCATTTGGTCCTACAATACATGTAAATCCGCTAGAAAGACGAATGGTTACAGTTCTATCACCAAAGCTTTTAAATCCGCTCATTGAAATTTTTTTAATATAGGTCAAAATTTATCTCCATTTCTACTCTTCATTATTAAAAAAATAGTGTGATTACACCTATAAATATATAATATACATTATAAAAAAACTGATTTTCGTTTTCTGGTAATAAAAAGCATATTCAATTAGCTTATTATTTGCAAACTAGAAATATATAGATTTTACATTAATTCTATTCATTTATTGTTGATTAAAAATAGTATCAATTATCACTTTTATTTGTCTAGGGTTTACTATTGTAAAGAAAGAATTATTATCTAAATTATTTAAACGGTTATTATGATTTCTTTTGTTCTGAGACCTTTTTGAGAGTTTTATTATTCCTACATTTAACATTTCTTCAATAAGACTATAAAACTCATTATTATTTTTTGTATATTCTAAATATTCACAAGAAAGCTCATAACACTCAAATACTTCATTGAACGATACATAATATTTCATTTTGTTTAGAAATAAGTTTGAAAGATTATCTAAGAATACAATTGTTAATATATCTTCTTCTGAAAGGTAATTTATCAAGTTAAATTCATCAGAAATTTGAAATGTATCAAATTCATTCTGACAAATTTCTAGAAGATCAAAATTACATGAGCCTTTATTATTTTTCAATATGGGATATACATCCCGAAGAATTTCAATTCCTTTTCCTGGAACAGGGACATATTCTTCACAAATCAAATCAGTTATATATCTTATTAAATTCTTATCAATTTCATGCGAGAAACTTAATAGAACTCTTTGATTAAGAATAGAATAAAGCTCATTGTAAGTAAAAAAATCTAGTTTATGCTTAAAATCAAAATCGGACAGTAAATCCATTGTACCAGGTTTTAAAAACTTATTTACAGTTGAGATTAAGGTGATATTTGTTTCTTTACTAAATTGCATGAATTTATGAAATATTTCAGGTTCCAAGTATTCAATATTATTAAAAATAAAAAACAAATGGGATTCTGTTTTATTACATGCAAATTTAAATGTATTCCATAAGTGAGTAAGATTTGAATTTAAGATGGTTTGATAATCAATATTGAAATTAGAATAGCTATTTAAATCGTTTATTAATGAAAAAATTAATTCTCCTATATCTTTTTCCTTACAGTCTATAGTTATTTTATTAATTTTAAAATTATCTTTGTTTTTTTCCAATAGATCGTTTACTACTTTATTTACTATTACTTTTTTTCCAATTCCATTCATTCCATGATAAAGAATATTAAGGCAAAACTCATCTGATATTGAATCATTCAAAATTGAAAATAGAGAATTTTCCTCTTTTTTTCTATATAATAAATTTGGAGGAATATAATTTGGGTCAAAAAGAGCTTTGGGGCCTATATAATTTTTATTTACATTGGATTTTATATTCATCATTTTTACCTTTTTTTAAATTGATTTTAGACATATATATTTAAACCCCACCCCCAGAGAGGAGATTGGAAGTAAAATTAAAAATTTTCATAGTAAAGATAATGATCCAAAATTTACAACTCTCAAAGGCTTAATAACTTTCGATGAATTAAATAACTAATTTTATATTAAATTAAAAATCAGACTACTAGAAATAAATATCAGATTACCGAATATAATTAATCAAAGCTTTCTAGTAAATTCTTTAAATTTTCTGCTAATAATGGTAAATATTCATAGGATTTGATTTTCACATTCTTATTCAAACAAAGTGCTACTAAATATAGTCTAGTATCCTCAATATCTAATTTTCTCAGGAAAATAATCCCTTCTTTTTGAGATTCCGTGTGTTTTTCTGGAAATTCAACGTTTGTTACAATATCTATTGTATTAATATCCCATTCTTCTAATTTTTCCAATGCTTGAGTTAATCTCGGAGCTATAGCTTCGCAAATTTCTTGGTTTGCTTGATTTGTGCTTCTACTAGCGATTATAAAACAATTTTGATCCAAAAGTAAGGTGGTGCTATTGTATGTTTTACCCATATAATCTTTTAGTAAAGTTTGAAACATTTGTGATCTGTGAGTAGCATAAAAAACACCATCAGAAAAAGCCTTCAATAAAGTTGGCTCATCATAAATCGAAGTTGTTATAATTGAATATTTAACATCTTTTATAATAGATTTAATTTCATTTTCTAAGAATTTGATATTATTAACTATATTGATATCATTTTTAATATCTGGATCGCATTTATGGAGAAGAATTAGGAGTTGAAAGTTGTCAGGGTGTGATTCTGACGTAATATTTACAACATCTTTTAGGAAAATTAAAGCTTCCTCAAATTTTTTAGGTGCTTGGAGATCTATAACATAAAATATTGACTGCATTTCAGTAAAATACTTGCTTTTATGACCCAAGTATATTTTTCTATAGCCTTTTTGACCACCTAAATCCCAACGGACAATAGTTGTACCTAATAATGAATTAGTATGCAAAGTTCTTTTTGCTTTTATTGTTGGTTTGACTGAAGCTAATAAACTAAATTTTTTATCCAAAATTAATAATATTGAGGTTTTACCTCCGCTCTCTAAACCACAAAACAAAATTTTGTTAAATTCTTTAAGTTCGCTCATATCATTTATAGCACATTAGAAAATATAATTATATATTAATTATGTTAATCTTTATTTTGGTTTTATCTATTTTTTCTTTAAACCTGAGTTCTCTAAGTTTTCTTGGAAAATCTAAATCCAAATCGTCAAAAATAAAACCACTTTTCCCTTTTGGTGCTTCAATTATTTTCAATTTAGATGGAGATATATTTCCCTTATAAAAGGAAATTATTTTACTGTTACCGTTAAAATTCCTTTTTAAGTAGGAGCCAAATGTATTACAAGCCACAATAGGTACTCTATTCTCTAGAGCACGTGCTTGTAAATAAACTTGCCAATTTAACATTCCATCTTCCCTTATTTGAGTTGGTGAAAATAATAAATCGGCACCATTTTCAACAGATAATCTAGGAGTTTCAAAAAAAGCCATATCAAAGCAAATTAAGATTGCAAAACAATAGGAATTGTTAAATTTAAACAACGATAACTCTTTACCTGGTTCAAAATGTTCACGTTCATAAGAGTATAAGTGAATTTTATCTTGTCTTCCAATTTCTTCACCATTTTCATCAAAAAAGTAGCTAGTTATTGACGGCTTTTTAGAATTAGTTCTTTTCTCCCAAATTGCACCAGAGATCAATTTGATATTATATTCTTTAGCTAAATTTTTTATGAAGGAATAATCATTGCCTCTTTGTTCTTGAAAATTCTGATCTGAATTTTTAAAATAAGGTACCCATCTTTCTGGAAGACAAATAATCTCACAATCTTGGTGTGTTTCTAATAATTCTTTAAGAATTTTTTCTATTTCAATATAACATTTAATTCTATTTTCAAATAATTCAGGTTGAATGCATGCGACTCTCATTTTAAATATTATTTAATTTTTTCACTAGTGCTAATTTCTTCAATTATATCAAATAATTCATTCAAATTTGAGATTTCATAATTTGGTTTTAAATCACCTTGAATATTAATATCAGCATTGTAATTATCATATTTCCCTCCACGATGTAAATAAATACTATAAATCTGGTTCAAATTTGCAGGAATTATATCCTTATCAATGCGATCTCCAACATATATAGTTTCTCGGCCTTTTACTCCAAATTTTTTTAAACAGTAATTGAATAATTCTGGATTTGGTTTTTTAATACCAATTTCATCAGATATAACAACTAAATCAATCAATTTATCAATATTGAGTCTTAAAATTTTTTCATATTGCTTTATCGGGATTCCATCAGTTATGATTGCTGTTTTTATGGAGAGTTTTTTTAATTTATTTAAACTTTCTTCCACATCATCATAAAGCTTTATTGAATTAACTTTTTCGGCATGGTAAGCCATTACTGCTGAGGCTATAAACTTGTAACCATCATTATAAGAAATATATTTTATATCATCCTCCATTTGATTCAATCTTCTTATGAAATAATTGTAATGCTTTGATGAATTTGAACCATACTCGTTCACAATTTCCTTTAATATCCGAACAGCTCTTTTTTTATCAATTTCTAACCCCAACTTAATCATAGCATCGAGGCCTTTAATTCTTGCTTTTTCAGATAACCCTGTTGAATCAAATAAACAATCATCCAAGTCAAATCCGATTAATTTTATAGGGCTCATTTTTAGATTTTGATTCTACTTAAAATTCATTTAAAAAATTTATGTGTATAGCTAAAATTAATTATTCTATGATATTAGATGTTGAGTTAAGATAAATTTATTTATCTTTAATAATATATAATCTTCAATATTAATTTTTTCTAGGTTATAGATAAAAAAAAGCTGTTCTTCTAATTTAATAACTAAATCTTAATGGAGATCCATTTATTGAAAACCATCGTTACCTTATCGTACTTTCATCGTAAAATTGGCCCTATAGTTTTTTATTCTTATCCAAGAGATACATTAGAAAGAGCTTTATCTCTTAAAATAGCCAATATTATGGATCAACAATTTAGTGAAGGATTTTTTACTCATTCTTTTGAAAATCTTAAATCATTGAATTATTATTTTGAGATTCATTCTGATTGGGCTAGAGGAAATAAAGAAATGTTGATGGTTTCAACGATTATTGACCAGCAAATTCCTACTGAAGATGAAGAAAAAATATCAAACTTGTGCACAGAATTTTCAGAACAATTACAATCAAATGAAGAGATTTTTACTGCATTTTATATAAATGATATAAATAATTTTGATGAAGAAGATCAGGAAAGTATAAGAAAAAATGAAGCTTTAATAAAAGCATGGGTAGAAAATCTATATTGGGTTATTATTGAAGATACGAGGGAGAAAACCGAAGAAGAGGAAATTGCAATCTTATTGAATGATAAGCATATTTTTATGACCTTAGAAAAGTTGTCTGAAGGACCTATCTTATTAGAAGGTCTCAGAGAATGGTTTATTGAGAATTTTCCTGAGAAAAATTTTAATGAAATTATTGAAATCTTAGATGAGCGGCAATTTATTTTTATCAATCAAATTGGGCTAGTTGAAAAGTATGTGCTTTTAGTCAAAGAAGTAAATGCTGAAAGAATACCTCCAGATAGTATAATTGAATATATTGATGATAAACCAGAATTGATTGAATTACTTCTCCCAAAAGTACAAGAATATTTTAGTGAATATGAAAAGAAAACTCGGGAACAAATTAAGGAAGATGCTTTTACATTATATCAAATTATGGCAGATCCAAAAAAATATAATGTTCTTTCAGAATTAAGAAACGGTTTAATATCAAAAGATAAATTGCCAAAACTAGTATCTAAAAAATCTCTGGATTCTTTAATGGAAAATATAGATTTCTTAAAAACCTTTGATGTAATTGAAGAATTGAACTATAATAGTGAAACATATATTGTTTTAAAAACCAATTTGCAAATAACAACAGCATTTCCGGAATGGATGAGAAAATTACTGCCAAAAGAATCTGAACCTGTTATCGCAGATAAATATAAAGCAATTGAAAATGAAAATAAAAAATCTACAAAAAATAGAAAAAGTAGAAATACTAAAAAAGAAGTAACTCCCAGTAAATAATATTTTTATGATTAGATAATAATGCCTAAAAAAGAAGAGACTTATGAGGATTTAAAGAATCTTTTAGGTTATATGGGAATTGAAATACTAGTTGCTATTAATAATGGCGCTAAAAATTATGAAACCATTAAATTATTTTCTGGTTTACCAATTTCTTGTATAAATGGGAGAATACCTGTTTTACGTGATTTAGGCCTTATTCAGCAGAATAATGATGAATATTTTTTAACAGAGAAAGGAATTCGTTTTAGAAATAAACTCGAAGGAGTATAATATATAAAAATTGACATCAGTTTGGGGCGACAATGTCATTGCTACCGAGCAAGTAGCTAACTTTGTCATAAGTTCATCATTTGTCAATAGATATTAATTTTGTTTAGTATTTATTTCTTGATTATTATTCTCTTTTTTATAATATTTTCTCATATAGTATCCTGGTCTTTTTAAACCACCGCAATCTTCAATGAGTTGCTTTAATCCTCCTTCTTGCGAAATAATATTTTTATATCTATGGTAATCTTCCAGAGGAATTTCTTTTCTATCCTTCAAATATTCCAAGATATCAATTGCCTCCTCATTATTTGTACATCTTCTTAAAAAATCTATAGCACCAGGGTTATACAATTCATTAGGATAAAGATTGTTGGATTTCTGAGGTTTACTCTCATTTTCTTGTTCTATATTCATATTAATTGATTCAATTTTTAAGGATTTCTTTTTTTTTGAAATTTCTTTAATCAAATGAGGAAATTGATTACTTATTTTATCTTTATCATAAGTTATTTTTAACCCATTTGAATCATCAATTTCAACTTTTTTTGAATCTTTTCCATTTTTATTAGTCTTTTCCATTATAACTGATTCTCCACAATATTTGATAAAATAGTTACTAATTAACATAGTAAGAGAACATCCAAAAAATTTTGCTCATAATAGAAAATAAAAAAATTAATTAATTTCTGTTAACTTTTAAGGATATAATAAAACAAAAGAGTGCAGTGAAAAGTTGAAGTCGGGATATAGTTATGTGAAAGAAACGTTTGAGAAACATGAAAAAGGATATCAAACACCACACTGGTATCGTGGAATTGAATATCGTAAAGGTAAATCTATACAAAGAGTTGAAAAACCTACAAATATTCATCGAGCAAGAACATTAGGTTATAAAGCAAAGCAGGGATACATAATAGTTCGAGCGAGAATAAGGAAAGGAGGAATGCATAAAGTTCGTCCCAAACGAGGAAGAAAGCCAAGAGCAATGGGTGTTTCTAAATATACTACTGGGAAGAACCTTCAATGGATCGCTGAGGAACGAGTTCAGAGAAAATATCCAAACATGCAGATCTTAAATAGCTACAAAGTCTATGCTGATGGGAAACATTGGTATTATGAAACAATCCTAGTAGATCCTAATCATCCTGTTATAAAGTCAGATCCAAAAATAAACTGGATATCTGAACCACAACATAAAAAAAGAGTAACTCGTGGTCTTACTTCTGCTGGAAAGAGAGCTCGAGGTTTACATAAAAAAGGATGGGGTTCTGAAAAAACTCGGCCAAGTATTAAAGCCAATAAGGGCCGTGGTAAATAGATTATTATCTTCTCATTTACTATTTTTAAAAAAATTTGATGAAGTTACAGTTTGTTTACACTAATTGTCATTCCACCGTCAATGATTATATTTTGACCTGTGATATAGTCTGCTCCTGGTGAAGCTAGGAATAATGCGGCATCAGCGACCCATTTGCTTTCACCAATTCTATCAATAGGTAATTTTACACCTCTAGTTTTCAAAAAATCTCTGATAAGTTTAGGGTCATTGTTATAAAGGGGTGTTAAGAATACTCCCGGAGAAATAGCATTAACTGTAATATTATTTTTCCCTAATTCAAGAGCCCATAATCTGGTAAATGCTAATAAACCAGCTTTACTTACACTATAAATCCCTAATTGGGGATTAGCACCATTTGCTGTGCCTGCACAAGACACAATATTGATTATTTTTCCCGCAATTGGTGTAAAATATTTTTGTCTCCTCATTTGTTTATAAAAGGCTTTAGTTACATTCCAAGCACCTTTTAAATTAATCGCCATAATCTTATCATACATCGCTTCTTTTTGTTTTAAGGTGGGATATAAGCCTCCATCAATTCCTGCATTATTAACTAAAATAAAGAGATTATCGAAGGTTTCAAATACTTTCTCCGCCATTTCTTTTACTTGGTTAGAATCTGAAATATCGGCTTTTGCTATCATAACTTCAACATTATAATCTTTAAGAACGATTTCGCGTGTTTGTTTTAAACCCTCATCATTAATATCATTTATGACCAAATCTGCTCCTTTACTGGCAAAAGCTTTTGCCATTTCTCTTCCAAATCCACCTCCACCAGCACCCGTTATTAATGCGACTTTTCCTTTTAAAAATTTCTCTTCTACCATATGAGTTCACATTCAGTTAGATTTTATTTGCCAAATAAACCTTTATTTTTTTTATAAGTTCCAAGGAATTTCCCAGCGGGAGGGGATTCAAAAGCTATTGATACATCAATTACAGCTGTTTTTTTTGATTCTACCGCACGTTTTAAAGCAGGTTGAAATTCCTCAGGATCTTCTATTTTTTCTCCATAGCAGCCAAAACCTTTTGCAATTTCTGCATAATTTACTGGTGGAAAATCAACATCGCAATATCTTTTTTTGAGATTATTTTTTTGATAAGTTTTAAGCATTCCCCAAGCACAGTTATTTGCTATAATAATAATTATAGGTAAATTTAACCTTATCGCCGTTTCTAATTCTTGAACATTAAAAAGAAAACTTCCATCTCCACTAAGACAAACAATAGGTTTATCCGGTTTAGCCAATTTTACAGCAATTGCATAACAAATACCTACTCCCAAATGTCCCATTCCAATTGAAGTAAAAGTACTTCTAGTTGATCTTTGAAAATTAGAAATTAGTCCATATGTAAAAATTGCGATATCACCTCCATCAACTACCAACTGAGTATCAGGTGGAATAGATTTTAAAGTTTCTATAATTAATCTTTCTGGTTTCATGGGTATTTTTTTAGATTCTAATAATTTCTCTATCATTTCATTATCGATTTTTCGGACACTTTGCAAATAATTATTCCATTCAGACCATTCAGAAACTTTCTCTTTTGGGAGCTGGGTTTCCATTTGTATTAATAATTGGTTTAAAACTGCTTTAATATCGCCAATAATTCCAATTTCAACATGTCTATTTTTGCCAATCTCTTTAGGATCAATATCTATTTGAATTATTTTCTGGTTTTGATTCCAAAGGGGTGCACTTCCATAAAAAGTGGTGTAATCCCATTTACAACCTAAAGCTATTATCACATCCGCTTCAGAAGCAGCTCTACGAAAAGTAGTTGCAAATGGATAAGAACCAGCGTAAGTCTTGTGATTAATACTAATTGAGCCTAATCCTAAAACTGTTGTTAAAGAAGGTATTTTATATCTCTCTGATATTGTAATCAAATCCTTGGAAGCTTCGGAAGCAATAGTACCTCCTCCTGCTATAAATATTGGTCTTTCTGCTTTTTTTAAGACTTCTATCACAGCACCAATTAATTCTGGATTTCCACCTGGTCTAAGAAGGGGTCTATATTTTTCAGGATCAACAATTTTTTTTAAATCTGCATCAGTAGCCTTTCTAACTAAAGCAGTTTCTCTCAATTCTAAAAATACGGGTCCTCTTCGACCTGACATTGCGGTTTTTATGCATCTCTGAATAGCTTGTGGTATTTCATAAGGATGCTCAACAGAAATCTGTAGTTTTGTTATTGGTTTCATCAAACCTATTTGATCCAAATCACCTTGTAAAATACCGGTGTTATCAAACATTCTTGCTATTTGTGCCCCTATAATTAGCATTGGAATTGAGTCGGCTTTAGCAGCAGCAACTGCTGGAATAAGATGTGAAACCCCGGGACCCGCAGTCCCTAGACATACCCCTATTTCTCCTGTTGCTCTAGCCCATGCATCTGCCATATGACCTCCTGCTTGCTCATGCCTAACCATTACGGTATCAATTCCTGCTTCCCGTCCCCACCTCTCAATAGCATCATAAATTCTTGTCAATTCGCCACCAATTAAGCCGAAAATTTTAGTTACGCCTTCTTTTAAAAGACATTTAACAACTAAATCGCCGCCATTTAATATTTGATTTGACATATTTAGACCTATTACAAATAAAAGATAAAGTTTTTTATGAGAATAAATCAACAAAACTGTACAAATTAAGGGTAAACTAATAATCAATAAATAAAAAATTGTAATTTGCTAACACATAACGAAAAGTCAGAGAACCTATAATAGTTACTTTACTTCTTTTGCAAATTTTAATTTATCAATTGGTTTTCTTAAGGGAAATTGCCCTTTTAAGATCATTGATTTTAATTGTTCAGCCAATTTTATTGCTCCATATCTATCTGATTGTCTTAAAACAATTGGAAGATCTTTGCCTTCAAATTTAACAGTCTTTAGATCTAATTTAAAAGCTTCTGGACATAAATGAGTACAATTGCCACAATTGAAACAACGCATACGATCTATAGCAGATATCGTACCATCTTTTATAATGAAAGCATTAGTAGGGCATTTATCAATAGCTTTACATTCTTCACAATTTTTACATGCATCCGGATTAAACATCATAAGAAAATTATTGTCCCAAACATCGCCGTATGTAATTTCTCCTACTTTCTCCCTTCCAACTAAACTCAAGATTGTTAATTTAACTAATTTATCAGATTTTACTATATTATTGAAGATATTTTCATTTAATATAGGAATCGGTACGGCCACACTGCAAATAGGTTCTAAACCATAAGAAGTTTTAAAGGCTCCCATGTATTCTGGTTTCATTCCATTAAATGGAGCAATTGTCATCATATTAGGTTTTTCAACATAGTTACGAGTTCCAGGTCCCATGAGATATCCTATATTACCGTTCACCAGAACAGGGGAACCGACCCCAAATGATTCAAAATTAGGATCATTTTGAAATGGATTAAGTGCTCCACATCCTGAAAACGTAATTTCAGATTTATCTGGAGAAAAGGGAAGACATGAGAAAATTGTATTAACTTGATAAGACTCGCAATTTATCATTGCATTGTAATTTTTAATTGCTTGTCTTGTTCCCAATAATTTAGCAAATTGCATATCGTCCAATTTTATTACTTTTTCAACAGTTTCGCCTTCAGCGCTTTTACCTAAAACATTTATATTTTTTCCTTCAACAATATCTCTAAATAATGAACCCCCACAATAATTATCTTTGGTCCGGCTTTGAGCAGTCCCATAGATAATTAGATCTACGATACCTAAATATTCATTTGGACACGGTCCTGGGAAAGCAGGGATTCCATTAATATCGACTTCAGTGAATTTTCTCAAAGTTTTCGGAGGTGAGAGACGAAATGAGAATACCCCCATAATTCCGCTCATTAACCCTTTTGTTGCTGTTGTAACAATATCTACATCTTCAAATTTGACTTTTTCACCTTTACTTATCTGATCTATTAATTCTTGGACTGTTAATACTATAGCAGCCCCATTTTCAACCTTCTTTCTGATTTCTGAAAGTTTTCGTTTTCTAACCACAAGAAATCCTCACATAAATTCAAAACTAAAATTTTAAATATTTTTTTATAATAAAATTTTTTTATTTTTACAATTCTTTAGATAAATATAGAGATTTTAGCAGTTTTTGAGGTTATATTATTATTGTCATATTTTGAATCAAGACTACCCGTAGATGTTAATAATTTTTCTAAATTACTTGAAAAACTAGAATTTGGTGAAAAATTGGGGATCAAGAACATAATTTTAGAACCTAAAAACAACACAAATTTGATTTCATCAGAGTTTAAAAACAAAATAAGAACCAAAACAAAATTAAATATTTATTTTCGAGTTAATTTGAGGATTGATAGCCTTGAGGATTTTAAGAGAAGAATAAAAAAATATAATAAATTTCCTGAGATCCTTTCAATTGAGTCCTTGAATAAAGACGTTCAATTGCAAGCAGCGAAAGATTCAAGAGTTGATATAGTATCTTATTCAAATCCTGAAATAATTAAAACCCTTACTCCGGGAGTAATATCACTTG
>JBHLLI010000047.1:0-27991 GCA_048885765.1 Candidatus Hermodarchaeota archaeon | reverse complement strand
TCTTGCAAGCTTAGAATTACCCTTCTTCATATAATTATATCCTTTTGCCACATTTATCCAAGCTTTTCTACGTAATAACTCAATTTTTGATGTGTTAGAAGTCCTTTTTAAAAGTTCGTCAGATTTTTCGATTATCATTCCAAATTCTTCAATTCTTTCAAGTTCTAGTAATCCAAAGAACATAAATATTAGTCCATCAACCGCTCGGAGATTTTGTTTCGTCAATTGATATTCTTCAAACATTTTTTCCCCGAATTCTAAAAGTTCATTATATTTTCCTTGACAATCAAGTATAAAACCCTTAAGATATTGGTAATATCCTTTTTGTTCAAGGTCAAGCTCTTCAAGTTGAATCAACTCATCTAATAAATCACTAGCTTCTTGAAGTCTACCCGCATCAAATAGCTCTTCAGCCCTGGTGAGTTGACTTTGTTCTGAAAAAGACATAAGTTGAATTAATTTGGATTATAGGCTTATGAATACATTAAGCTAATTATTATTTTAAATATAATGTAAATTTGGAATTTAGAATTAGAAAGAAAGAAGATGAAAAAACTTAATATCATAGAGAAGTACTATCTTTCTACGATTATTGAAATAAAATAACAATCTAGAAGCTAAACTAAAAATCTATAGATTCACTTTTTCTATAAATATTTTTGTTATTAGTGGTTCAAGGGAAGGAATATCATTTAATTTTATTTTCTTGTTCATTTGATAAAATTTCTCAATAGTCTCCCATAAGTCTTTATTACTTGTCATTTCATTTATAAATAATTTTATCCGATTCTGAGCTGAATAAGATTGACCCTTATATATATAACACATCAAGAAAGGAGATACAGAGTTCATTAGGAGAGTATGGTCACCGAAAGAAGCTCGTTCAAGCCCCTCCGAGAATTTTTCATTAATAAAAGCATTAATAGCGGTAAAAAAACCTCCAAAAAGGTGGTCTTCAAAAGTTTTATCTTCTATAAAGGATTGAGAGAAAAATGGCATACCGCCTTCTGAAACAATTAAAAGAAGAACGGGTTCCTCATCTAAAAGCTCTGGTACTTCAATTTTTCGTTTTGCTATCATATGTTCCATTTGTTCATTTAATCGGGCTAATTTCATACGTTCAGAGAAGGATATTTTAGATTCTTCTAAGTTCTCCCACATTTTTAATTGTTTGAGTAATTCATCATGTTCATGTGAAATTTTGATTGCCAATCGTCTAATTCCATACTTCTCGGCAATTTTCTGAGCCTTAGTTAAATAATGTCGAGCTGCCTTTACATCCAAATTAATTAAAGCTAATTTAGCTTGCAAAATGAAAGTTTCACAAAAAATTAGATATGAATGTGATTTTTCAGCCATTGTCAATAATTGAATTATGTAATGATTAACCTCATCAAGGACTTCAAAATTATTAGTTAGACGAAATTCTGAGAGTAGTAAATCGCATAGATGAACGAGCGCATTTAACCTGGGGAATTGTCCAGAAGTTGTTGTTTTAATGATTTTTTTTAATAACTCTTCAACTTTAGCTTTATCCCGAATTCGAGAACTGCTTTTTAACATTAAGGCTTTACAGTAGTGATATACTCTAGCAAAGTATTCATCTTGTTTTTGATTTATAAAATTTTCCAAGCGTTTGAAGTATTTTTCAGCGCGATCAACATCACCTTTTATAATTGATATAGAAATTAAATTACTCAGACAATTTACTAGCTGCACTGGACTTTTTTCCCAAAGTTGTAGACTTTCTTCTAAATATTCTAAAGCTAGGTCAAATTTACCAATAATTCCATAGGTATGTCCTATATTATTGAGTAATCCTGAATAATACCATTTGTTTTGAATTTGCTCAAATATTTTTAGCCCTTTCATATAGTGCTCTAGACAAAGTTCAAATTCACCCATATGAGAATATACGACACCAAATCCCAAATGACAGCCTGCAATCCAGAGGTGTTTAAATCTCATCCCTTTTGCTATTGACAATGCTTTGTTAAAATGTTCAAGGGCTTTATCGAATTCGCCTTTTACGATGTATATACAACCAGCCATTTGAAGATGAACGTGGACCATTTCGATTGAATTACCAAGTTCATTTTGTAGATTTATAATCCAATTGTAACAATTTTTTGCTAGCTTAGAATTACCCTTCTTAAAATTATTGTATCCTTTTGCCAGATATATACGAGCTTTTCTATGTAATAACTCAATTTGAGGTGTATTGGAGATCTTTTTTAATAAATCTTCAGCTTTTTCAATTATATCATCTATTTCTTCAAATCTTTCGAGGTCCATTAATCCATAAAGCATAAAAATCAAACCATCAACCGATCGGAGATATTGTTTAAGTATTTGGTTTTCCCTAAACATAATTTCACCAAATTTCAGAGCCTCTTCATATTTTCCCTGATCACATAGAATTCTGCCTTTAAGAAACTGGTAATAACCTTTCCGTTGAAAATTATTTTCTTCCTCTTGGATCATATTGTCCAATAGTTTAAGAGCTTCATCAAGTTCACCAGCTTCATAAAGCTCTTCAGCTCTGGTTAATTGACTTAGCTCTGAATGAGACATAATCAAAATTAGTGTGGATTGTACCTTATGAATACAATAAGCTAATACTTATTTTAAATATGATGTATGAAAATTAAAAAGATTGTATCTAAATTTATCGTTTTATTTAGTAATTGAAGAAAAATTATGAATATTAGTCAAATTTTGGCATATTACATCATTTGTTCTGCATAAAGTAATTTTTGGAAAAAAAATAAAAGTTAAAAGGATCAAATTTAATTTGCACATTTGAAGTTTTATTTAAGATGAGAAAAAAGCTGATTTTGAAATGTCACAAATCAATTATAAATCTATCTTTCAAAAAATACCTACACCTACTTATCTTTGGCAAAAACTTGACGGTGATTTGATCCTAATTGATTATAATAAAGCTGCTGAAGTTATCACCTTTAATAAAATAGAAAATTTTCGTGGAATTAAAGCTTCTGAACTATATAAAAAACAATCCCGAATTTTAGAAGAACTTTATACATGTATAAATGAAAAAAAAACTATATCGCGAGAAATGGAATATAAATTTCAATCTACCCAACAAGCTAAAGTTCTTTTTGTGATCTATCAATATATTCCCCCAAATTTGGTAATGGTTCATACGAAAGATTTAACTCAAGAAAAAAAAGCAGAAGAAAAATTAGAAGAAAGAGAAGTATATTATCGTTCTATAGTAGAAAATTCTCATAGTGGAATTCTTATCGTAAAAGGTAATTATAAATTTGTTTATGTAAATGATAGGCTTTGTCAAATTTTAGGTTATTCGGAAGATGAGCTTATTGGTCAAGACTTTCGTAATTTTTTAGATGATGATAGTAAAAAACTGGTAGGAGAACGTTATGTACGAAGACAAAGAGGTGAAGAAGTACCTTCGAGATATGAATTTAATGTTGTAAAAAAGGATGGTGAAAAAAGGTGTGTAGAAATAATTTCTACTGTAAGTACAGAATTAAGAGATGGGATCACAACTATTGCACAAATCTTAGATATTACAGAACGTAAAAGAATTGAACAAAAATTAATAGAATCTGAAAAGAAATTCCGTAGTATTTTTGAAGATTCACCATTTTCCATTATTTTAATTAATCTAAACAGGGAAATTGTTGATTGTAACCCCGCTTCAGAAAGATTTAGCGGATATAACAAAAATGAGTTAATTGGAAAAGATTTTAAAGATCTAACATTTATCCATCCAGATTTTTTGACTCAGATTGAAGAAAGTTTTAGTAGACTTTTAAAAGGTAATAAAATATCAACTGTCGATATCCAAGCTTATAACAATAAAGGAAACTTGATATGGTTGAATTTACAAGCGTCCCAGGTTAAATTGAATGAAGAAACATTTTTTCAAGTTATAAGCCACATCATTGATAAACAAAAAAAAGCAGATCTTCTTATAAGAGAGCAAATTATTAGGTTAAAAGAGTTAAATCAAATGCAAAATGAATTTATCACTAGAGCTTCACATGAGTTAAAAACACCTTTGATGTCCATTAGTGGTGCTAGTGAACTGCTTATTGATGTTTACAATAATAACTTGGATCAAAATACATTGGAAATGCTTGAAGTTATACAAAGAAATAAACAACGTTTAGAATATCTTATCAATAATCTCCTAGATATAGTAAATATAGACAATCAAAGGTTCAAATTAAAGAAACAGTACTGTAATATAAGTAAAATAATTAAAGAAGTAGTGACAGATTTAGACTACTTTTTAAAGAAAAATAAAATCAATGTAATTTTAGAGCTTCCTACAACTGTTTTATTAAATGTAGATATTATAAGGTTTGAACAAGTCATCACTAACATCTTTCTGAATGCTATCAAAAATTCTCCGCCTAAGAGCAATGTTAAAATTAGAGTTTCGCCTGCAAAAGATTTTATTGAGATTTCTATTATTGACAGAGGTATAGGTTTGACTGAAGATGAAAAAGATAGATTATTTACAAAATTTGGTAAAATTGAAAGATTTGGTGAGGGATTAGAATATCTTGATATTCAAGGTTCTGGTCTTGGATTATACATCTCTAAAGAAATAATTGAATTACATGGTGGAACAATTTATGTAAAATCAGCAGGAAGAAATAAGGGAGCAATATTTACTATTAAAATGCCAAATAAATAAACTCAAACAGTAACAAATATTTATAAAAATCCACCTTGTGTCTAAAATTTAAACAAGATTATAATTTTTCTACTATTATGGAGATAATAATGTCTAATGAAATTGAGATAGAATATCAAAATATTATAAAACATTTTCCTAACAGCATAACTATTGGAAATAAAATTACTCACATTAAAATTGAATTAATTAAGGGAATTATTTTAGAAATTAGTTATTCTAAATATCCTAAAAAACCAAAAGTTAAACTTATCAACCAATCTGGTAAAGTATATAAAAAATTAAATAATGATATCACTTCTTTAAAAAATTGGAAAATTGATAAGCATAAGTCTGTTTTAAATGTTATTAATGAAATTATTTCGATTTTAAGGGATCTCCAATCTAATATAATTAAAATAAAAAAGGAGTTACTAGTTGGATTTTTAGATTTATGTCGGGCACATCATCCAAAAGAATTTTTAGGAATCCTTAAAATGGAAAAAAATGTATTTACAGAATTTATACTACCACCAGGAGCAATTAGTTCAAGAAATACAAGCGTATTTTTTCCAGGGCGAATCCCAATAAATCGTGATTATCAAGGAACAATTCATTCACATCCATCAGGAAATGTCATACCTTCTCTTCAAGATTTGAATAGTGTTTTTAAAGACAATAGATATCACTTTATTGCAGGATTTCCTTATACTTTAAATCATATTAAATGTTATGATAAAAATGGCATGGAACTTCAATTTAAAGTTATTAATTGATCAGCTATGATTTTTTAGGTATATTATAGCTTTATATTAAGTGAAATAATTTTAATACTTTCATTTTATATAAGAGTAAGCGAGTTATTGCCAGATGTTCATAATCAGAAAGAATCAGATAAATTCAACGATAACTTGATTCGGAAAAAAATTAGGATTTACTTATTTCTTTTAAAACTTCTTTTAATCAAATTAGAGATTTCTTCAAAATTAGCTATTTTTGGATGAAGAGTATAATTACGAAGTTTAAGTGTATCAGTAGTTATTGCATCAATATCATTTTTAGATACTCCTTTATCTTCTAAACTTATCCATAATCCAATTTCCTTTAAGAATGATTCAATTTCATCACAACACTTTTCGGCAGCCATTTCATCTGAACTTTTTTCCAAAGTAGGATTAAATAAACGTCCAATAGTTGCATATTTCTCAATTGCATCTTTCCAGGTCCAACGATTGATTTCAGGATATAATATTGCAAGTCCCTCACCATGACTGATCCCAGATGCATGTCCTCCAAGAGCCATTGCTATTCCATGAGGGAGTGTAGTTCCTATATTCGAAATGCAAAGACCACCAAGTGTGGCAGCGAATGAAAGAGCTTCCCTTGCCTCCATATTTATACCATCTTTAATAGCAATAGGTAAATATTTTATTACATTTTTTAATGCCTTTAGAGCATATAGATCTATAAAATCTGAAGAATTTCTGTTTATAAAAGTTTCAAATGAATGAGTAAAAGCATCAAAACCGGTAGAAGCAGTTATTTGTGGTGGAACAGTCAATGTAAGTTCAGGATCAACAAGTGCGACTTTAGGAGTAAGATTCCAATCAGCTAATGCAGATTTAGTTTTATCTTTAGAACTTTTTATTACTGCCATATTAGTTACTTCTGCTCCTGTACCACCTGTAGTTGGTACGGCAATGATTGGAAGAATTTTTTTACTATTAATGCGCTTTTGACCTATCCTATAATTCCAAACGCCCCCTTCATGAGTAATTCCTACAGCAATAGCTTTTGCTGTGTCAATACTTGAACCTCCTCCAACTCCTAGGATTACTTCTATGTTATTTTCTTTGGCAATCTCAGAACCTATATCTACGCATTCATCGGTGGGTTCAGGAATAGCTCCATCATAGTGAATTATTTTTACATTTTCTTCTTGACATAACTTCCTTACTTTTACAAATAATTCTTCCATCACAGTAAATGGTTTAACAGTAACTAATAAACATCTTAAACCATTTCTTTTTACTAATTTTCCAATCTCATTTATACGACCACACCCGAACTGGATTCGAGTTGGATGATAATAATTAAAATTTCTCATAATTCATCAATTTTATCTCTATAAAATTCGTTTAATTTTAAAAAATTAGTATTAATCATAATATTAGAGCCTGTCTACTAATATTGAAATTATATTATTCCCAAAACCTCCAAAATTGCATGTTATCCCTGTTTTTGCTCCTTCAACTTGTCTTTTACCAGCTTCACCTCTTAATTGCCACACTAGTTCTACAACTTGAGCGATTCCAGTAGCTCCTAAGGGATGTCCACGTGCCTTCAGTCCTCCTGAAGGATTAATTGGAATTTTTCCACCAATTTGAGTTAAACCATCATGGGCGGCTTTAGCACCTTCTCCTTTATCAAAAAATCCGATGTCCTCTGATTGAACAGCCTCAAGAATCTCAAAAGCATCATGCAATTCAGCAACATCAATATCTTCTGGGGATTTTTTAGCCATTTTATATGCTTGGTTTGAAGCAATTTTTAAAGCTTTAAGGGTTGTTATATCTTCACGTTCAAATATGATATGCGTATCTGTTGCTTGACCAATACCAGAAATAACAATAGGAGTATCGCAATATTCCTTTGCGTTATCAGCATTACATAAAACAAGAGCTGCGGCTCCGTCTGAGATAGGACAAACATGAAAAAGTCTTAAGGGATCAGCTATTATTGGATTGGTTTTGTCATCATTGAGAAAATCATAGATATTATCCCAACTCCCCTTTCCTTTTTGAATAGCACTTTTCATAAAATCTTCGATTGTTCTTTGAAAATGCGCGTTCGGGTTCATAGCTCCATTTTTATGATTTTTAATAGCAATATCTGAAATCCAGTCAAGTTTAGTATTATATTTTTCGAGATAAGTTCTTGTTAACATACCTGCGAATGAAGGAAGTGAGACTCCATGGTGTCTTTCTGCCTCCGGATGCGTTAGCGTTGCTACAGTTGAAGTTACGTAACCTGGAGTCGTAATATGTGTCATTTTTTCACCACTTACTACAAGTACCAGATCGTTCATACCAGAAGCGATTGCTTGAAAGCCCGCTTTAATTGCCGATCCTCCTGACGCTGGCCCATTTTTTATATGATCTGCTGCAGCAGGAATTAGGCTAATTCTATCAACAAGAGTACTAGCGATACCAGAAAGCTGATTAAACACTCCAGGACTCATTGCTCCTACGTAAACAGAGTCGAAATCTTTATTACTAGTATTTGAATCTTCAATAGCTTCTAAAGATGCCTCACTCAGTAAGTCCATTAATCCCTTATCCACTAATCTTCCGAATTTAGTATGGCCTACTCCTACTATTGCTACTTTATTCATCTTTATTACAAATTTTAGTTTAATAAAAAAAAGAATAATTTATTTAGGATTTTCGTTTCTTACAATCGTGGCGGCACCCATACCTAAACCGACGCACATACTGGAAATTGCATACTCTTTACCAGATTTTTCAAGCTGATGAAGATTCGTACCAATGAGCCTACATCCAGTCATTCCAGTTGGATGTCCTAATGCTATTGCTCCACCCCATGGATTAAATCTCTCATCTTTCCAATCTAATCCCATTTCAAAACAAGATGCATATACAACAGGGCTAAATGCTTCGTTTATTTCAATGAAAGCCATATCATCAAATGACATATTAGCTCTTTTAAGTGCTTCTGGCATTGCTTCTATAGGCCCCGTGAGCATTAAGACAGGATCAGTGCCAACTACAGCGAAATTTACTATTGTTGCTCTTGGTTTAAGACCTAATTCCTCAGCTAAACCTCGAGTCATCCATAATTGTGCAGCAGCACCATCACTAACGGGACAACTATTTCCAGCGGTCAGAAAAGCTTTACTTTTCCTTCCAATTATCGTTCTTAAGGTCCCAAGTTTTTCCATTGATGTTCCAGGACGTGGGGTTTCATCTTTTTCTGTTAGCTCTGATAAGCTATGATCTTTCGCGACCTGGTTATTTTCATCTAATAACGGTTTTCCGTTCTCATCTAGTTTCGGACACCAAATTGGTTCAATTTCTTTTCCCCTCTCATCCCAAGTGGAACACGCTTTTTCATGTGAGAGTAAGGATAGGCTATCCATTTCATTTCTGAAATCTCCCAGACTTATTCCAGCTTTATTCATCCAATGCTGCCCCATAACATGAGCAGAGTTAATTTGACCAGCAAAAGAAGTTTTATGTGCTTTTAATTGTTCATCAACAAAAGGATGCGTCATAATTTTTCCATTTGGAGGGATCATTACCATTTTATTCTGTACTTTGTCAAAAATATTACAATCCGCCATGATTTCATATCGATTCTGCACTTCGACACCCCCACAAATTACACAGTCATGTATTCCTGAAGCAATTGCTTGCCACGCAGACAATACTGACTGAGCACCACTTGCACATTGACGATTTATAGACATTCCAGGTACAGTTATAGGCAAATGGGCTGCTAAAGCGGCAGTCCTCCCAATATCAAGAGCACAATCTCCAATTTGACTATTGCAGGATACGATCGAATCTCCTATTATTTTGGGATCGAATTCGTTTCGGTTTAATATGGTTTGATAACAATGTACTACTAAATCATCTCCTCGGTGGCGTCCAACGGTACCTCTTCTCCTCCCTATTGGTGTTCTTACATAATCTACCAATACAGGCTCACGTTTAGGATCTTTAAAGAATTTTTCATACATATTTACTGGTTCTGGCATAATTATTCATTTTTTCAGATTTTTTATAAAACCAAATGCAATTTTATTAATTAATTTTATTTATAATAGCTATCTGTTTGTGCATAAAAATAGAAATGAATTTTTAATAGGTAAAATATCTTGCTTAAAGGGATACATTTTCTTCTGACATATGTATGTAATTATACGTGCGATCACTGTTTTCTATATTGTAGTCCGAATTCAAAAGGAACTTTTACTTTAAAGCAAATTAAACAAGTACTTAATGAAGCGATAAAAATTGATACTGTAGAATGGATTTTTTTTGAAGGAGGGGAACCTTTTCTCTATTATCCCATAATGATAGAGGGACTACGATTAGCAAAAGAATTAGGTTTTAAAACAGGGTTGGTCTCTAATTCATATTGGGCAACAAGTGTTGAAGATGCTGAAATTTGGCTTAAACCTATTTCTGAGATAGGTATTTCAGACTTCAGCATAAGTGATGATACTTTTCATTATGCAAATAAAGAACTGAATCTATCCAAAAGAGCTAAGCAAGCTGCACGAAATCTGAATTTACCCTCTTATTCTATTGCTATTGATGAGCCGTCTGTTGAAATGGGGATTGATAAAGATCATGAGAAAGGGGAACCTGTAATCAAAGGAGGGGCAATGTTTAGAGGAAGAGCGGTTGAAACATTAACTGAGGGGTTACCTCGAAGATTTTGGGAAGATTTGAATAAATGTCCATATGAAGACTTGGAAGGCCTTGGAAGAATTCACATTGATCCTTTCGGGAATGTTCAAATATGCCAAGGATTAAGTATAGGGAATTTTTGGGAGACTCCTCTCTCAGAATTGATCAAGAGCTATGATGCAAATTCTCACCCTATTTGTAATCCATTAATCCAAGGTGGGCCTGCACAATTGGTAAGAGAATATAAAGTTGAGCATGAAGAGAGATATGTTGATGAGTGTCATCTTTGTTACCTCACTAGATTACGACTTTTGAAAAAATTTCCACAATATCTTGCGCCTATACAAGTTTATGGGTTGGATGGATAGTCCAGTTATTTTTGACATTTCTGATTAGAAATGAAGAATTTTTATTATTCTCACAAATTTTAGATAATTTTTCTTTTAAAAGGATTAAAATACTCAAACCCCATTATTATGTTACAATCTTATTATTTAGAATAATTCTGATTTAATGGTTTTACGCAATGACATATATAGATAGAGAGAAATTACGGGTATTATTTAAATGGTATATGCAAGAAGTAGGAATTAAATTAATTTCTGTACTTGTTGTAGGGCGGGATGGATTGATTGTTGATATCTTAACTAGAGATTCTGAAAAATCAGAAGAAAAGAAATTTATCGGAGCATTCAGTTCTTTAGTTGAATTAGTGCTAAAAAAATTAACCCAAGATTTTGATCTTGGAACATTTGGGGCGGGAACATTTGATACCGATAAATATAGATTTATTTTTTGCGAGTCCGGAGTGGATTATGTTTTAGTGTCTATCCTTAATCATACTGCACTAGTAGATGACGTTTTTCCATACACATATTTAACTGCTGATAAAGTAGCGAGGATCATTGATGGAGAATTACCTGTTAGTCCAGTAATTCCAAAAATAAGGAGAGATACTGAAATTGAAAAATTAAAAAGGAAAATGGAGTATTACCATAGTAAACCTCATTCATCGAGATATGTTTACAAGCTTTCATTAATTGGAGATAATGGTGTCGGAAAGACAAGTATGTCTCAAAGATATGTTCATGGAATTTTTAAAGCAGATTATAAAGCAACAATAGGAACTTATATCTCTAAGAAAGAATGTGAGTTTAAGGAATTAGGTACTTCTGTAAGATTCATGATTTGGGATTTAGCTGGACAAAGTCAATTTGAACGTTTATGGCCGGATTATTTAACAGATTCGCGTGCAGGAATCATAGTTTATGATATAACAAGTAGAGAATCTTTCGATAATGTTAAGAAATGGTATGATATTATTAAGAGAGTTGCGCTACCTCATATTGTATTAATTCTGGTGGGAAATAAAGTTGAGTTACATACTTCTAGAGTTGTTTCAACTGAGGAAGGTATGGAATTGGCTAAAGATTTAGGCATCTATTACATGGAGACATCCGCAAAAACAAACGAAAATATTGATGATGTATTTGAATGGATAGCACTTCAGATTATCAATACGAAAATTGATGAAGTAAAAGATACTTTATTCGACAAAAAAATGGATGAGGGATTAAAATTTATAATTTCTAGCCCTCAATTGAAATTGTTAAATCAATATTTCATGAAAAACTTAGATTTTTGTATAGGCAGAAATGATACCAAGGAGATCATAAAATATTTAGATATTTTAAGAGCAATAGAGAAAAATAAGTTGTAAAAAAATAAAAAGATATTAGACATCCATATAAAGAGCAGGTTTAAAAGGCTTTGCTCTAATAGCTCTTTGCTTAGGATCGAAATTGGAATTAAGAATTATCTTCGAATTTATTCGTTTTTCTATGTAAGATTTATATTGCTCAAGTAACTTGATTTCATCTATTTTCGGTATCTTTTTTTCCCAAACTCTTTCTGCTATTTGACTTTTTATAAATGGCACAAAGTTTTTATTACTCAAATATTCTTCCTTTTTTTTGAACTCAGCCATTATCTTACCAAAATCATCTTTTTTTGATACTATCACATCAAAAACTTTATATTTCCATTCAAAAGCTGTGTATAGATAAATCTTGTCTATTTTCTCTGATTTTACTATCTTTTTTATGTTAGATATATCCTCTATGACATTTGTGATATAATTAAATTCAAATTCAAGGTTTTCATTAATATATTGCTTATTAAAGCTACCCCAGACAAGTTTCGAGATATAACCTTCATTTCCACCCATTTCCCACAATTCTTCACATAAGTGGGGCAATGTTATAGAAAGCATTTTTAACCAATCCTTATGGATTATTCTAAATACCATTAAAAAGTCTTCCATATTATCTGTATCTCTTTGAAAGTCTTGGATTAAATTAAAAATCTCATAAAATGCTGCCTGAAGGTATCTCCTTAAGTTGTATTCTTCCAAGGCTTTTTTTGCTTCAACAAATTTCTTTATAATTTTAGATAACATTACTTTTGAATATTTAGAGCTAATATTTTCAAATTTAGAGTTAATTTCTTTTGATTGATGGATTTTCTCAGAAAAAAATACGTAGAACTTGGTTATGTGATTTTTCACAGTATGTATTTCTTTTTCTCTAAAATCCATATAAACTCCAAAGTCAGCATGAGATATATAAAATCTAAATAAATCCGCTGAATAATTTTTTTGGATTTCTGCAAGAGGAATTAGATTTCCCTTTGATTTTCCCATCTTTTCTCCTTCTACGTTGACTGGTTCAATTAATGTAATAACCTTTGGCCAATGTTTTTCTGGAAATATAGCAACATGGTGAAATATATAGAAACTTAAATGATTAGATATATGCATTATCGCAGTATGACGATGATCAACTGGATACCAGTAGAGAAATTCCTCATGGAGTTGTCTAAGTAAAGTTATACTAATATCTGTCTGTTTTGAAATTTTCTTTATATCTCCTTCTCCCAAAAATACAAAATCAAAGAAATTGATACTTAATTGTTCTGGTTTTATTTGATTTTCTTTTATTTTATGTGATATGGTATAAAATGCCATATAAATTGTCGAATCACTTAAAGATTCTATTATCCACTCGTTATCGAAAGGCAATTTTGTCCCTAGACCTCTTTTTCTTGCGCAGGGTCTTTTTTCAAGCCAATTAAATATATTTTCAAAATTTAACCGATATTTAGTAGGTACTATGTTTAAGTTGTTTAGACATTCAAATGCTTTTTGTTTCCAGTTTCCTGCGTTAAAATTAAGAAACCATTGATGCTTTAGAATAGAAACAATAATTTTTTCTCCACATTTACATCTAAGGTTTTTAGTTACAGGGATATACAATCGATCAGCTTTATTTTCTTTAATTAAATCTTCTGAAACTTGTCTAGCAGCATCACTAACCTTCATCCCTTCATATTTGCCACATTTATCATTAAGCACTCCATTATAAAACTCATATTTATAATTCTCACTTGTTGCTTTATCTAGTCCAACTTCATCTTTTTGAGTCTCAACATTAAACCTCTCACAGTATATTTTTGCTGGAAAATCCTTAAAACCTTTTAATTCTATGATTTGAATTGGATAGATCAATTCTATTTCTCTTTTATTTAGATTAAATTCCTTAATTAATTTAACTTCCTTTTGCAAATCATTTAATGCAATATAATCATAGGGGGCATGAGCAGGAACAGAATATACCACCCCAGTGGCCGTAGAAGTATCAACAAATTCTCCAGGTAAAATTAGAATTTCCTTAATACCATAGACATCCTTAACTTTTTTACCAATTATTTTGCTACCTTTAAATTGATTTAACACTTTTATCTCTTTATTTTGATTTTCTAACAAGTTTTTCGCCTCGTAGGAGATGAACCATGTCTCTCCATCTACATTGGCTTCAATATAATCTCCATCTGGATTGATCCAAATATTTGTAACTCCATAAATAGTTTCTGGCCTTAAGGTGGAAGCAACGAGAAATCCATCATTAAATGAAAATTTAATACAAATATATTCATTAAGATTTAGGTCTAATTCATCTCCACTGGCTATATCATCCTCTCCAACAGCGTTTTTATCTCTAGGGCAATACAAAATAGGATATTCACCTTTCTCGATGTAATTTTTTTCTTTTAAGTGAAAATACTGCCACTCAATGAATTTATTATATATTTTGTCTCCAGTTGTAAAATCTCTGCGCCAATCCAGACTCATCCCAATTGATTTAAAGTCTAATTTTATTGTCTTAGAAAAGTAATTCACAATTTTCCAAGGATCAACAAAACTAGTGACATTTTCTTCAATATCCTTCGGATCTTTGGTGTGTAACGATACATATTCTTTCATCCTAGAAATTTGTAATTGATCTCCTCTTTCTATTGAAGATGATATTGCTAAAACAGGAGTACCCGTAATGTGAAATGCCATAGGATAAAGAACATTGTAACCTTTAGCTCGGTAATATCTAGCAAATATATCACCATTAACAAAACTTCTACCATGACCTATATGCGTAGGTCCAGAAGCATATGGATAAGGAGAAGTGATAAAAATTTTCTTTTTATCTTCATCTGGATTTGCTTCAAATATTTTTTTCTTTTCCCATATATCTTGCCATTTCTTTTCAATTTCTTTTGGATTATACATCTTATTCTTTCAATTCCGGTTTTCTTTATTGTTTTCAATTGATTAATTACTGAGTAAACGTCCACTTATGATCTCTTTCAGTTAAATTGCCAACCAAGCAAACAAATCCGTGAAAATTCACAAGAAAAAGAGCATAAGGATTTGTTCGCTCAAAGTAATAATAAAACTGCAAATAATCTTACTAATGATAATTTTTCTATTAAATTCATCCTTATCGCAGTTTTATTTAAAATCATTATTATAAAGAGTATATTCATTTTTATATTAAAATATTTCTAAGTGTTTGTCTGAATAATCTTTTATGATTGTTCCTTCATTGAAGTATAAGATTACAGTTAAATCGAACTAGATAGCGTTTTTTTAGAAAGTAGTGCAAATTGTTAAATATATCCTCTTATTTCATATTTTGGATATTATTTGAAATTATATAAATCACGTGAAAGAAGTGGGGATGCTTTTTCATGAAAAAATCTTTTAAATTAAATAATTTTGAGATTGAATCCATAAATAACGAGAAATTATGGCAGATTACTCTCGATGCAATGAATGAGGCTGTGTTTCTAATTAATTTGGATCATAAAATTCTATTGTGTAATAAAGCAACTTTAGAATTTTTAGGAAAATCAAGTTATGACGAAATTATAGGCCATTCTTGTGGAGATTTAGTACATGTTAATGGAGGGCCTGTAGAATGGTGCCCTGTAAGAAAGATGTGGGAAACAGGGCATAGAGAGGCTGATATTCAATTATTAAACGGAAAATGGGTCGAAATTTCTGCAGACCCGATTCATAATAGTAAAGGAGACATTATTGGAGCTGTTCACGTCATTAATGATATTGATGCTAATAAAAAAACAGAAGATGCTTTACGAGAATCAGAGCAACAATATCTTAAGATTCTAAATTCTTTAAATGATGCTATGCATGTAGTAGACAAAGATTTGAGGATTATCTTTCAAAATCCTGCTATGTATCAATGGTTAAAATTCTTAGATATAAATCCGGATATTAAGGGTAAAACAATTTTCGAGGCATTTCCATTCTTAGATCGTGATAAAGTTCTTAATGAATATAATAAGATCTTCAGTGAAAAGGAGCCTTTAATTACAATAGAATCAACAAAATTATCAAATCGCCTTGTATATACACAAACTTTAAAAATTCCTATTATTAGAGAAGGCAAAGTTAACCAAATTATTACCATCTTAAGAGATATTACAAATCAGAAGGAAGCCGAATTAAATTTAAGATTATCTGAAGAAAAGTATAAAAATATCATTAGCCATCTTATGGATATTGTAATAATTTTAGACTTAAAAGGGAATTTCCAATTTGTCAGTCCTCAAATCTATGAGATTGCTGGATTTAAACCAGAAGAAGTAATTGGTAAAAATGGATTTAAATTTATGCACCCTGATGATGCTAAAAATGCAGCTGAAACATTAAGAAAGGCAATTCAAAATAAGAATAAAGTATACATTGAATATCGTACCATCCATAAAGATGGATACTATATTGATGTTTCAGCAAGTGGCAGAATAGTAAATTTTGATGGAGAAGACAAGATTTTTGCTGTTGTAAAAGATATTACTGAGCAGAAAAGCGCAAAACAAAAACTAACGGAATCAGAAGAAAAATATCGGTTAATTACTGAGAATGTTAATGATATGATAGCAATATTAAATGACAGAATTGAATATGAATATATAAATGAAGCTGCCTTTCGAAGTATAGTCGGTAGAGGTAAAGAAGATTTAATTGGTAGATATGCTTTACAGTGGGTACATCCTGATGATATGAGTAAATGTATTACTGCTTTTGAAGTAGGTTGGGAACAGGGCGAATCAAATGTTCAAGCTAGATTCCAAGATACAAAGGGTAAATACCATTGGTTAGATGTAAGAGGAAAAAAGATTTATGATGTGAAGGGCGAAGAAAAAGTCTTGATTGTGTCAAGAGATATATCAGAAAGGAAAGAATATGAAAAAAAGCTGGAGATATCTGAAGAGAAGTACCGTTACTTGATTGAAAATGCTTTAGAGGGAGTCTGGGCTATAGATTCAAATATTATTACAACTTTAGTTAATCCAACAATGGCAAACATATTGGGGTATTCTGTAGAAGAAATGATAGGGAAATCATTATTCTCCTTTATGGATGAAGAAGAGATTAAAACTGTGAAGTTGCAGTTAGAAAATAGAAAAAAAGGTATCTCTGGGGAAAGAGATGGTGTATATATTCATAAAAATGGCAAAAAGGTTTTTTTACGAATAAGAGCAACTCCAATATTCGATACTGAAGGTAATTATGGAGGGACATATGCCTTTTTGGCAGATATAACACATCGTAAAATAGCTGAACAAAAACTTAAAGAATCTGAAGAAAAGTTCAGAACTATGGCTGAGCAATCATTTATGGGGATTATAATCTTACAAGATGGCATTTTTAAATATTTTAATGAGCAAGCTGTTATTATAAATGGATATTCAAAAGAGGAAATACAAAATTGGGAACCATATGAATTTCAAAAACTTATTTATCCAGACGATAGAGAATTTGTAATGGAGCAAGCAAGAAAGAAGCAATCGGGTGTTCCTGATGCAATTACACATTACCAATATAGAGTAGTCAGAAAGGATGGAGAGATCATCTGGGTTGAAAATTTTTCTAAAACTATAAACTATGAAGGTAGACCTGCTGATTTCGTGTTGACAATAGATATTAGTGATAAGATTAAAGCAGAAGAAAGCATAAAAGAGTCTGAAGAAAAATATCGTCTAATTTCAGAAAACACAGATGATATGATTGTTGTTTTCAATGAAGATGGAACTATTGATTATCTTAATGCTGAAACACACTCAAAAGTTTTGGGTTATAGTCCAGAAAATTTTAAAGATAAATCATTTAGAGATTCAATAGTACATAAAGATGATATAGATATTAGTGACAAAAATTTTAGTGAGGTAACAAATCGTAGAAATTTCTATTCTCAATTTAGATTAAAGCACAAAAGTGGTGAATATCTTTGGTTTGAAGTTACAGGTAAGTCATTTTTGGATAAATATGGGAATAAAAAACTTTTATGCGTGTCAAGAAATATAAATGAAGAAAAACTAGCGAAACAGAAGATTAAAGAATCTGAAGAGAATTTTAGAACTATAGCTGAACAAGCTTTCATAGGAACATTGATAATTCAAGATGATAAAGTAGAATATGTGAATAATGCTTTACTACAAATATTTGACTTTTCTTATGAAGAAGTCGAAAATTGGAAAAAATCCGATCTACTCAAGTTAATATTTCCAGAAGATTTACAATATCTAAAAGAATATCGTGCAAAACTCCGATCTGGTGAATCTGATATTAAACAATATTATTCATATAGAGTTTTTACGAAATATGGTAAAATAAAGTGGATTGATCAATACTCAAGACCCATTATTTATAGAGGGAAACCAGCAGAGTTAATTACCATTATGGATATAACTGAAAAGAAGAAAGCCGAAGAAGAATTGATAAAGCTTAATAGTTTAAAATCAGAACTTCTAAGAAGAACATCTCATGAATTAAAAACTCCACTTGTTTCTATTAAGGGATTTTCTGATCTTTTATTAACTGTACACAGAGATAAATTGGATGATTACGTTTTAGCTACTATACGTGAAATAAAACTTGGATGTGAAAGATTAGAAAATCTCATTCAAGACATTTTAAAAACGGCTGAATTGGAATCGGAATCAGTCGAAATAAAAAAATCTGAAGAAGATTTATCATTCTTAATAAAATTATGTGTAAGAGAATTGCAGGGATTAATTAGATTAAGAAACCATGAAATAAATTTAGATATTCATGATAAATTATTAACAAAATTTGAACCAGACCAACTTCATCTTGTATTGAGTAATTTAATCAATAATGCTATAAAATACACTCCTCCAAATGGTAAAATTGACATAAAATCTGCTATTACTGATGAATTTATTCTAATCTCAATAGAAGATAATGGAATCGGAATAACTAATGAAGAGAAGAAGAGATTATTCTCTCAATTTGGTAAAATTGAAAGATATGGACAAGGTCTTGATATTATCTCTGAGGGTTCCGGATTAGGTTTATATATTACTAAAAAAATTATTGAGTTACATGGTGGAACAATAAGAGTTAAGTCAAAAGGGAGGAATAAAGGATCAACTTTTTACTTTACACTCCCAGTTATTAAGGATAATTTTAAGTAAATACATTAAGAACTAAAAATCATCACTATCTGATCTTTTTTAAAATAATTCAAATTCTACTATTTATGTCAATTTCGAAAGAAGATGCTGAAATCCAATCAGAGAAGATAGTATGAAAATATTAACGATAAATCTAAAATTATGGAATTTGTAATTGTTCAATTAAAGAGTAGTAGTCCAAGTACAGTAAAGAAAGCCAAAGAGTTCCTTTTAAAATGGGAGATTCATCTTAATAATACTGATTCTTAACATTTTTGTTAATTACTTTTAAAACTTTTAATTTCTCCTTTTATTATCTATATATAGTATAATTTTTATATAAGTGAATTTTTATGGTTGAATTTAATCCAAAAGTTTTAAGTAAAGAGGAATTAAAAGCAATATCAGCTGGAGTAAATGAGGAAGAACTATTATTATTTGATAAACATCTATTGGACAATTATTATGATAAAAACGTTTTAATTGAAGCAAAAGAGCCAGGGTCTCCGTGGGTTATTGTAAAGAATTCTAAGACGGGAGAAATTGCCGAAAAATTTGATTGTACAGCTCAATTTTGGTCTTTAGCACTAGGATTTGCCTATCCTGATGTAAATTATGCAGTTGCTGAACAGATAAAGAGATTAACACATATTAAGTCAGAAGCAGTATCTCCATCTCGAGCTAAATTTATAAATAAACTTTCTGAACTATGCCCTGGACGGTTAAAAGGAGGAAGGGTGGCAATAAATAATGAAGGTGGTAGTTTAGCAATTGAAGCTGCAATTAAATTCGCGTTAATTGCTTCTAAATCAGGAGATCATTTCTTAACTTTTCGAGGAGGGTACCATGGAAATACATTAGCTACAATATCAGCAACTCAACCTTTCCATACAATAACGAGATTTCGTCCATTTGGGTTAGATTTCTTTACACGAGTTCCACAACCATATTGTTATCGTTGTATGTGGAATTATAAAAATGGTTTATATGGCAAAAAAGATCCAGAATGTAATTTTGAGTGTTTTAATTTAGTGAGAGAGTACCTAATGGGTTTAACATCAAGAAAACTAGCAGGTGTTATTCTGGAACCATGGCAAGCAGCAGGAGGACATGTACCATTCCCTCCTAATTTTCTTATTAAGTTAAGAGAAGTTTGTGATGAAGAGAAGATATTTATAATATATGATGAGTCTCAAACATGTGTATGGAGAACAGGTAAATACTTTACTCTTACAGAGAAATATGAAAAAGAACTTGGAATTGATGTATCTCCTGATATGATTTGCTTTACAAAAGCTATTGGTGGAGGTTTCCCATTAGGAGCTATGGTTGTCTCAAATAAATTTAAAAAGAGGTTTGGACCATCTGAAGATCATACAACCTTTTGTAATGCTCCTATAGGATGTGCAGCAGGTCTAGCTTCAATAATGGTAATAGAACGAGCAAAAATAGGAGAAAATTGCGAAGAGAGAGGTATACAAATCACTAAGAGGCTAATGGAACTCCAAGAAAGATTCGACGTTATTGGTGATATTCGTGGACCAGGATTATTCATTGGTATTGAGTTAGTAAAAGATCAATCTTCAAGAGAACCTTTTACAGAATTAATGGAAGAAATGCTTCATGAGGGTATAAGACAAGATATTTATTTCGGGCCCAGTTTCCCCTATCTTAGTGGTACTGGAAAAATATTGAAACGGAACTTAATAAAAATAAAACCTCCACTCAACATTACAGAAGAAGATGCTGATTTTATCTGTGATAAGTTTGAAAGTGTATTAAAGAAATCAATCAATAATTTAAAATAAAATTTCCATAAATTTTTATATTAGGAGATACCTACAAGTCTTAAATATTGAATTGACTTAGATTTAAATGAGAATTCATTCTTTCTATATGGAATTATCTTTATTAGAGGAGAAAATTTTGCTAAATAAAGGGAAATACCCCTAATTTCAACATTATTAAGTAAAAACTTTATATCCTTAAATTTTAAAAATCCAAATTTACCATTGGTTTCATGTATATTTCCTACTTTAAATTCTCCAAAATAAACAGGAGAATTTATTTCAAAAGAGGACTTTTGCCAACAAATCACAGTTCCTATTTTATAGTGAGGAATTCCTCCATCTAAAATACATTTAATATTGTTTAATCTAGCTTTAACTCCATAAAATGGATCAAGATTAAGGTATAAATGTTTTGGTAAATTTGCCAAAATTATTTCAGGATAAATGGAATCTATTTTGATGGGAATTTCCTTTAGATTTTCTTGCTCAGCGATTTGTGGAGTAATTTTTTCATTTTTAATTGCTAATGAGAATTCCTTTCCTCCTCTAGCACGAATTGCATCATTGGAGGGTCTGAGTTCTAGATGAAGGTGAGGACTTGACCAATAAGCAAAATATCCATTTCGAATTGTTTCTCCTAAGATATCACTTATCCTAACCTCATCTCCAACTTTCACTCTTGGTTTAACATGCATCATTTTCCATACTACTTCTGGATATTTCTTATTACCAATTAATATTAAATAATCTTTATCAATTCCATTAATAAAGCTTGGTTTAGGAGCGCCTAATGTCTTGAGTTTTATTACTTTTCCTGAAATTGGGCTCAACATTTCATAATTTTCTAAAGTTAAATTATAGTATATATCAATTGCGAGACCATGTTGATGGGCATAGTAAGGCGAAGTGCCTAGACTAAAATGACTGCTGTCTGGAATTGATACTCGAAGTCCATGCATGTTGATGATATCAAAAAAATTAGAATTTAACATTGTTGTGCCACTCCTAGAAAATGTATAATTTAAAAAATATGTTATCTTAAAACTTTCTCATATCAACCTTTAAAAGAATAAACATATATTTTGACTTATTTTTCGAAATACTAGTTTTTAAAAATAGTTAACATTATTATCAAAATGCAATTAATTTTGTAAATAAGAATTCTAAACTTATTTAGATGAAATATTATGACCAGTCTAGAACTAAATATTTTTTCTCCTTCTGAAACTGAACTTATAAAGAATTTATTAAAAAATCCCGATAAAGATTTTAAGAAGATCGTCTTATTATTAGAAAAAAAAACTACAGAAAGCATTAACCAATCATTAGAGATAGAAGAAAAATATCACTCTTTAATCGATGGTTTAACACATTTAGGAATTGGAATTGATATTATTAGCGAAGATCATGATGTGATATTCCAAAATGAAGTACTTAAAGAAAGATTCGGAGATTGTATAGGGAAAAACTGTTATAGGAGTTATATGAACTTAAAAGAGCCTTGCGACTTTTGTCCAATGGAAGAAGCTTTAAAACATAATAGAATTGAACGAAGGGAGTTGTATGGAACTGATGGTAGAACTTATGAAATAATTTCTGCTCCATATCCTAATAAAAATGGTTCAATTGATAAAGTTGCTGAAGTTGTAATTGATATTACTGATCGTAAAAATGTGGAACAAATACTAAAAGAATCTGAGGAAAAATATCGTTATTTCATTGAAAATTCTATTGAAGGGCTATGGGTAATAGATGATAATGCTAATACGGTTTTAGTTAATCCAAGTATGGCAAAAATATTAGGATACACAATTGAAGAAATGGTTGGGGAATCTTTATTCGCATTTATGGATGAAGAAGCTGTTGAATTAACTAAATATCATCTTGAAAAGCGTAAAAGAGGAATATCTGAAGAACGTGACGCAGTCATGATTCATAAAAATGGAAAAAAAATTCATTTAAGAATAAAAGCTACACCTATTTTTGATGCAAAGGATCGCTATGAAGGAACATACGCATTCCTAACAGATATAACTGATCAATTTGAAGCAGAGCAAAAATTAAAAGAGTCAGAAGAAAAATATAGAATACTTACAGAGCAGTCATTATTGGGTATCTTTATTATACAAAAAGGTAGACTCAAATACATTAATCAAGCACTTTCCGATATAACTGGTTATTCAGTTGAGGAGATGTTAAATTGGAAACAAATGGATATCGGTAAGACCATATACCATGAAGATCTCAAAAATATAATAGCCCGCCTTAAAAGAAGTGAAGCAGGTGATTTAGATGAGTATTCTAGCTCTATTTTTAGAATCGTCTCTAAAAGTGGAAATATAAGATGGGTTGAAGAGTTTAATAGCATGATTGATTTTCAAGGTGAACCAGCTAGTTTGGTAACTTTAATTGATATAACCGATAAAATTGAAACTGAAGAGATATTTAGAACCATAACAGAACAATCTTTTATGGGTATCTTTATTCTACAAGATGGAAAATTCAAATACGCTAATCAAACTCTTTCTAACATAACTGGATATCCTCTGGAAAAGATTTTAAACTGGTCACAAAATAGTATTTTTAGGAAAATCCATCCTGATGATTTCTCTAAGATGTCAGATAGCTATCGAAGAAATTTACAAGGAGATCCAGTTGAAATGAAAGCGTCTCAATTCCGAATTAAACATTTTAATGGATCATATATATGGTTAGAAACATTTTCAAAAAGGATTGAATATGAAAATAGACCTGCAACATTAACGAGTATTGTAGATATTTCTGAGAAAAAATTAACAGAACAAAAAGTAAAAGAATCAGAAGAAAAATATCGCTCTTTATTTGAGAATATGAATGCTGCTTTTGCATATCATGAAGTTATAGTTGATGATAAAAACAAACCAATTGACTATAAATATATTGAAGTAAATCCTAAATTTGAAGAATTAACTGGTATAAAAAAGGAGGATTTAATTGGAAGAACGGTCACTGAAGCAATTCCTGGCACAGAAAATGATCCTGCTGATTGGATTGGTAGATTTGGTCAGGTTGGGCTAACAGGAGTACCTTTAACAGTAGAAGAGTATTCAGAAGCTATACAAAAATGGTTTAAAGTTTCAGGTTATTCTCCTAAGAAAGGTTATTTTGCTGTAACTTTTAATGATATTACTGATATAAAAATAGCGGAACAGAAATTAAAAGAATCAGAAGAGATGTATCGAAATTTATTTGAAAAATCTCCAAATGCGATAGCTTTACTTGATCTTACTGGAAAAATAATAGATTGCAATATCGCCACTGAAAAAACTTTTGGATACTCTACAGCCAAATTAATAGGTCAAAAATACTTAGAATTACCTTTATATTCAGAAAGTATGAAAAATAAGTTAAAGGAGAGATTTCATGCGATAGCAAAACAGATTGAAATAGAACCGCAAGAACTGGAAGTTAAAAAAAAAGATGGGACTATTGTTAAGATTAAATCCGAAATCACTTATTTTAAAATAGGAGAACAAGATTACTTTCAAGCTATAATCCAAGATATAACCAAACAGAAAGAAGCTGAGCAAAAACTAAAAGAATCTGAAGAAAATTTTCGAACAATAGCAGAGGATTCTCATCTAGCAATAACAATCTTACAAGATGACTTAGTGGTGTATACAAACCAAAAAATGGCGGAAATGTTTGGATATGATAGAGAAGAAATGTTAACCTGGACACCAAAAGAATATGCAAAAACTGTGGCAGAAGATTCTTTAGAATTAGTAATGGAACAAGCATGGAAGAAGCAAATTGGAGATCCAGACATAATAAGCGCATATCCGATACATTGCGTCAAGAGTTCTGGAGAAAAATTTTGGGTTGATAATATCTCTACAACCATAATGTATAATGGGCGTCCGGCAGATTTGGTGACGCTTGTCAATACCACTGAAAAGCGAGAAGCAGAATTAAAACTAAAAGAATCGGAAGAAAAATTCAGAACACTTACAGAACAGTCTTTTTTAGGTATTACTATTCTTCAAAATAATATTGTTAAATATGTCAACAAGCAACTTGCTGATTTATTTGGATATACTGTAGAAGAAATTATGAATTGGGGTTCAGGAGGATTTATTAATGTTATCCATCCTGAAGATAAGCAATTTGTCAGTGAACAAGCAAGGAAAAAACAACTAGGTGAATTAGATGTTGTTAGTCAATATGAATTTAGAGGAGTAAAAAAGAACGGCGATATGATTTGGTTGGAAGTTTTCTCAAAAACTATTAATTATAAAGGAGAACTGGCGGATTTTATTACAATCCATGATATAACTGATGAGAAAATATCTGAACAAAAATTAATAGAATCGGAAGAAAAATTTAGAAATATCGCAGAACAGTCATTTATGGGGATAATCATCTTACAAGATGGGATATTTAAATATTTTAATGATAGGATTTCTGAGATGAATGGATATTCGAGAGAAGAGATGAAAGACTGGGGCCCCTATGAATTTTTAAAAGCAATCTATCCTGAAGATCGAGAGTTCGTGAGGGAACAAGCACGTAAAAAGCAAGAAGGCGATCCAGATGTGATCCATCAGTATCGATATAGAACAATAATGAAAAATGGAGAAATTAGATGGACACAAATTTTCTCGAAAAGTATAACTTATGAAGGCCGTTTTGCAGATTTAGCAATGATGATAGACATTACCGATAAGATCAAAGCTGAAAAGCAATTAAAAGAATCGGAAGAAAAATTCAGAAAAATCACAGAAGAATCTCTTTTAGCTATAAGTATCATTCAGGATGATAAGATAAAATATGTAAATCAAGAAATGGCAAATTTATATGGATATTCAACAGAAGAAATGTTAAAATGGCTACCAAGTGAATTATTAAAAACTGTAGCAGAGGAATCATTAGAAATTGTAAGAAAGCAATTAGTCAAAAAGCAGGCTGGTGATCCAGATGTTATTTTTCATTACCCTATTCAGTGTATAAAAAAAAATAGGGATTTATTTTGGGTCGATAATCTCTCTAAAACAATGATGTATGAAGGGCGACCAGCAGATTTAGTCACACAAATAGATATTACTGAAAGAATTAAAGCACAACAAGAATTGATTAAACTAAACCAGTTGAAATCTGAATTACTCAGAAGAACTTCTCATGAGTTAAAAACACCTTTAGTTTCTATTAAAGGATTTACTGAACTCTTATTAGAAGTACATAGAGACAAGATCGATCCCGTAGTTATATCAACTCTAAACGAGATTATGCAAGGGTGTATTCGTCTAGAAAATCTTATTGGTGATATTTTGAAAACTGCCGAACTAGAATCTGGTGCCATTAAACTACAAAAATCGGAAGAAGATCTATCATTTTTGGTTAGGGTATGTGTAAATGAGATTAAAGGATTTTCTAAATTGAGAAATCACAGTATACATTTAGATTTAAAAGATAATCTAATGACTGTAATTGAAAAGGAGCAAATCCATCAAGTAATTAGTAACCTTCTAAATAACGCAGTAAAGTATACGCCCCCAGGTGGCTTAATAGAGATTAGTTCTGAGATTAAAAATAATTTTATAGTACTTTCGATAAAAGATAACGGAATCGGTTTTACAGAAGAGGAAAAAGGTATGATATTTAGGCAATTTGGTAAGATTGAAAGATATGGTCAGGGGTTGGATATTATTGCGGAGGGTTCAGGTTTTGGTTTATTCATCTCTAAGAAGATAATTGAATTACATGGTGGAGAAATTTGGGTTGAATCTGAGGGTAGAAATAAAGGTTCCACCTTTTGTATTTCATTGCCTTTAATTTAAAATAATAAAAAGAGATTTAAAAGTAGTTTTTTCAAGTAGGAATGATATCAGTGTCATTAATCTTTAAATTTCGATTAGAAAATATGAATATAAGTATCAGGTTGTACAAAAGTAGAATTGGGATTGGAATTACAGTATTAAGGTAGGGTTCACCCGTAGGATCAGGAAATAATAAACCTACAATTGTCAGTGTTAAGGGAATAACTTCACATATAATAGACATAATCATCACTTTCTTTTTTGAAACCCTTCCCATAATATAACTCATTAGATAATAGAGCGTAATAAAGCGAAAAAAGTAATATGGAAAATATATTAATACGGTAAACCATCTAATAACTGCTAAAGCAAAATATTCCCAAAGGATTGCTAATAGTCTATTAGGCCCTGGTCCGATATCTATATCAAAACCGTAGGGCGTAAGAAGAACAATAACAAGAGAGATAATTCCGATAAAAATTAATCTATATTGATCTTTCGAGAGCATTTCAATTACACATATAGTCTAGTTTTAATAATATCACCAATCGAACTATTTATTAATATTATGGTTGCTTCAATTATTAGCTTCAATATTACCCCTATTCATCCATGATGAATTACTCCATTGAAAATTGCTAATAATCAGAATGATATGAAAATTTTTTTGAAAAAATTCTCTAGATATCCCAAAAAAGTCAAAATTTATTATCTTTGAATTCTTTTTTATTATCAGTTCTTTAGAAATAAAGAATAGTAAAAGAAAATTTAAAAATTGGTTTTAAAATTGGTTAAAGGAACAGTAAAATGGTTTAATAGCCGCAAAGGCTATGGATTTATAAGTTCTGAAGAAGGAGCTGATGTTTTTGTTCATTACACTGCATTAGCAGGAAGAGATGATGAATATAAGACATTAAATGAAAACGATAAAGTCGAATTCGAAGTGGTCGAAGGACAAAAAGGACCACAAGCAAGTAATGTTGTAGTTACTGAGAAAGCTCCTCCTAACCCTTATAATAGAGGCAGAGGAGGAAATTTCCGTTTTTAAGTGTTTGAATAATTATAAATCTATGTGTAGTAAAATATAAAATAAGAAATAAATAATAATTAGTAAAAATCTGTTTTGCGATTGTTATCGAATCTTATTCTTTTTTTTCTTTTTAATTTTTTAAACGTAATATCAAATTTGATCAAAATAAAAAAATTATAGATAAAAAAATAATTTTAGAGGAGAATATTGTTTAGGTCCAGATTCTCTGGTACTAAACCTTTTCGTTCTAACCAAGAGATTTCATGTCTTAAATATCTCCAGGAAATTTCACATTTTTCTTTTTGTCCTTGAACTTCTGTTTCAAATCCCCAGGGATTAATGACTACTAAATCGCCTTTTCTTATCCACACTCTTTTCTTAATTTTTCCACGTATCCGTCCTAAGCGATGTTTACCATCTTCACAATAGAC
>JBHLLI010000046.1:0-28069 GCA_048885765.1 Candidatus Hermodarchaeota archaeon | reverse complement strand
GAAATTTTTCCTGAACCCGTATTAAAATTACCAAAAGCAGATATCCCGATTGATGGGCTTAAAGCATATATTGCTCAGGGAGAACACTTTCAAATTTTATACATGCAATTTGAAAAAGATGTAATTATTGAGGAGCACTCCCATGAGAGTCAATGGGGGGTCATTCTTGAGGGTCAAATTGATTTAACAATAGATGGTAAAGTGTTTGTATTTAAAAAAGGCGATCGGTATTTCATTCCAAAGGGAGTAAAACACTCTGCTAAAATCCATAAAGGGTATGCCGATATAACCTATTTTAACCAGAAGGATAGATACAAAATTAAATTATAACACAGAGAATATGGAAATTCCAATTTAATTTAATTTTTTATTGAATAGTCCAGATTTTTTCTCCAGATATTTTTTGTATCCAACCCTTTTTCCTTTCTTTCATTTATTACACGCGTTACTGTGTAAAGTGGGATTTTTACTGGCTTCGAACCATCATAATTTTTAATTTTCTCTCGAAAGTCGTCGAGAAAATGTTTTCTTTCTAAGCGATCCTCCTCATTTTCTAATTGATCTTTCTCATATTTCCAATCTGAATATTTTAAAATCAAATTTCTAAGATCTTCAGTCATTTTAGCACGATATGTCATAATATTTTCCCCTAGAACGATAAATGCTAAACGAGATTTCTGTTTATAAGCATAGTTCAATAATCTCTCATAAGATCTTTCTATTAATGTCTTTTTAAAATCATAGGGGATCTTTCCACCCGGATATTTTTCACTTTCATCTTGAGTAAGTGCTTTTCGTATCATCTTGGTATATTCATAGAAATAATCCATAGCCTCATCACATCCAAGAATGGAATATGACCAAGTGTCTTTTTTTGGAGACATTAGATTTACACTGTGATATAAAGTTTATGATTTAATTTATTCTTTAATAATGAAAAGAGAGTTTTGCAATAATGGTATGAAAGAATATTTTTTCTATATACTTTTGGAGAATTTGAATGTTCATTTGGGAGAATGAATCAATTAAAAAAAAAGAAAAAATATTATATTTTGAGCTCGTAAATAATATTTATACTTATGAAAATATATGATTCAGTCAAGCTCGAAGATAAAGAAGTTCAAGCGATTTTGGAGCTTGATCAGTTAGTTGACAAGCCAGCAAAAATCATTTCATTTCAAGGGGATATTGATACTGCACTTGAGATGTTTGAGTTTGATAGTCCTATGACATTATGGTATAAAAACCATAACATAATTGGACTTTTCTTGTTCCACTTTAATATTGAGAAATTACCAGAGAGTATTGGAAATTTATCACATATGCGCTTTATAACTATAAATAGATGTCAAATTAAATACTTTCCAAAAATGATGAGTAAATTCCACAAATTGGAGTATTTAGAATTTTATAACAATCCTGAATTTGGACCATTAATTAATTTAGATTTACCAGATATATTTCAAAATCTCAATAATCTAAGAAAATTTCAAATTAATGGGCTATTTAATGTATATTTACCCCCATCTTTTATAAAATTAGAACATTTAGAAGAATTAGATCTAAATCATTGTTTTTTTACTTCAAATAGATCTAGTTATATGAAAAATTCTAAATTAGATGTATATGATTTTACAAATGAGCCACAATTTATTTGTGAATTACCAGATGATTTGGGTAGGATAAAATCCTTAATAAAAATCGTGTTAAGTAATTTAGAAATAAATGATATTCCAAAATCGGTGGGGAATCTCTCCCACTTAAAAGATTTACAATTAGTATTTCGCCCTCCAGGAAAGAAAATCAATAACTTGAAAGTTATATGGAAATTAAAGTCTTTAGAAAGCCTTTTTCTTAATTATTGCAAATTAAAAGAGATTCCAAAAACAATTGGTAACTTAAAAAATCTAAAAATGCTAAATTTAGCATATAATGATTTACAAAATTTACCTGTTGAAATAAAAAATTGTCAGAAAATAGAAAAGTTATGTTTAACTTGGAATGAATTTAATAAAGAATTAAAATGTCTCAAATTTCTTCCAAATTTAAAATCTATTATTTTAGATAAAACATGTCAAGATATAATTCCAAAAGAATTGTTAGATAATAAGAATATTCAAATTAAAGAGTTTTAAAAATCTGTAAATTATCAAATTTAAATAATCTTTAAATATTCCAAAGTAATCTGTAACTATACCCTTAAAAAAATGGTGGTTCAAAATAGATGATCCAAAACGTAAAACAGAAAGGTTCGCACTGGTACGAGTCATGGATACTCGTTTTAAATAGTGTTAGGTAACACCTTGTTATCAATCTCAATGCTAAAAGGGTATCTTGTTTTTAGAAATATTATGATTTCATTCATAACTTATATTCAGGTTAATATTACTAACTAAAGGATGATAACGTTGTTAAAAAGGTGTGAGAAGAGATTTGACTCAGGAATGGCTCTAGTATCATTTAGATTACTCAAAAGTGAGACAGATTTACTTAAACAGACTATATAGCAAAGATTTAAATATTAGGATAAGATAGTATACTTTAATCTTCATGAATTTACTGTAGATTAGATATTTAGTCGCATGGAATGATCATTAATAATGATCATTTGATTCTCAAGATAATTAATCCAGTTGGGTTATAGTCTAATGGTAAGACGAACAATTTTAACTTGTTTTATGGGGGTTCGATTCCCCCTAATCCATGATATTATAATTTTAGAGCTTTTTCTTTCTTGATCCTAGCAGTTAATACAAGATCCATAATTTCAGGAGGTAATTGTTTATTCTGCCAGTTTCTCTCAACATCTATAGATTTACCTGCACTTTTAACAGCCTTTAATGCATATAAAGCTGCTCCTAAGGAGTGATCGGCCATATGAGCTGTTGCAACTGCGTGCCCAACGGAACGTGCTACTGCTATTGAAGTTGGATTCAAGGATTCTCTTGCTACTGCATGTGCTTCTACTGATGCATTTCTCGCATCTCCTACTGACGCATTCCCTTTTATCCATTCCTTAGCAATTGAGATAGCCGTTTTGAGTCTTATATCAATTTCTTCACCAAAAAGGGAGAGCACGTTTTCAGCACAATCACAGACCCATTGCATTAATTGTCTGTGTTGCTCCTTTTTTAAAGGGCCACCTCGATGTTCTGATATAAATCTCTTATCTCGCATTTTTTTTCTTGTTTTTCTTCACATAGATTGAGTATTTATCCAATTTCATTTAATTTAGATTTTGGTTTAATTTAAGCTTTAATTTTTTCAATTATTTTAGTTTCATTAAATGCATGTAAATTGGATAATTCCTTCAATCCAAGTAAATTTTTAATATTTCTGTGGAAACCCAATATATTTGGGAGTCACGAATAAAAAATAAAAATTTTCCATCGCGAGTTAATCCCGGAAATCTTTCAGAAGCTGCAGTATTTATCTGATTATTTAAATACTGAGGAATTCCCCATGTCCCATCTTTTTTACGATTACTCAAATAAAGATTGAAAACTTCACTAGGTTCTCTTAAAGAACTAAATATAAAAAATGAGTTATCTGGTGCAATACAAGGTAACCAATCTTGATATCTCACATTGAAATTTGGACTCAAGATCTGTGGTTTTGTCCAAGTATTTCCTTTCTTTTTTGAAAACATAAAAATCATGTTCCTAGATGCCTTTTCATTATAAGAAGTATAATATAAAGTATCATCTTGCGAAATTGTGGGTGTCACTTGAAATTTTTCAGTATTTATTAGAAAAGGTAATTTATATGGTTCACCCCAGGTCGAATTTGATCGTGATATTGCCCAAAGGTTGTTGTAATTAATATTACGATCTAGATGTGGACGCATTGAATAAAAATAAAGCAGATCTTCATTAAAGGAAAAAATAGGACCTCCATCATGATATTTACCTGAGAATGGAGCAATTTCCGGTGAAGTCCAATTATTTTCAACAAATTTCATCATCATAATCGTTTGAGGGCGTTCTTTATCTGATATATATTGACGCGACCAATAAATCTCAGTCCCATCTAACGAAAAAGTTGGAGCACTATGCTCGTGATAGTCCGCTCCAATAAGTTTAGGTGCAAATAATTCTGGAATCAAACCAGGTGGGTTAAAACCATAATATTTCTTATTTGTAGATGTCATTTTTCACATTGTTTAATACTGTTTTTAGAGCCCTTGAGTTTCTATTGTATCAGCAAATTATCAATTTTTTTAGTCTTTTATTGAATAATCAAGATTTTTTCTCCAGATATTTTTTTGATATATTTTATATCTCTCACATGAATCCCCCTATGATAATCTTTAAATATTCAACTATAATCTATAATTATACCCTTTAAAAAAATGGTGATATAAAATAAATGGCGCGAGGCGCAGTAAAGAAAGTTATACATTGGTATGAGTCACAGATGTTCATCTTAAAGCGTAATAGGTAAGACTTTCTTGTCATTATAAATTCTAAAGGGATTCTTATTTTACTAAAAATGTGATTTCAGTAATAACGAAAATTTAGGATATTATAACTAACTTAATGATATTTATGCTGCTAAGAGAGTGTAAGATAAAATTTGAATCGGGAATATCATTAAAGTCATTTAGATTGGTGAAAAGTGTGAGGGAGTTCTATAAATTCACCAAAAGGCAAAGATTTAAATATAAGGGAAAGATAATATGATATAACCTTCATGAAATTGCAGTGGAATAGATGATTAATCAAGGTGGATGATTTATAACAAAGATCATTTGATTCCCATATTGATTAGTTGATGAAAATTTCACATTGAATCGAGGTTAAAGAGAGGCTAAATAGATTGGTACAACTTCAATTTGGACAATGAAGTAATCTAAATTTAGTGAATATCTCATCAGTGGTGACCTTTTATCTAATCTAAATCTAGTTCGAGTTCGATTTATGGTCTAACGGCAAAGATACCCTTACCTCATAAGTTTGGAGATGCAGGTTCGATTCCTGCTAAATCAAAAAAAGCTTGAATTGAGAGATGAGTATATAGATTAAAGGTTTTAAATTCGATCTAGCCTAATGGTCCAATGGTTAGGACACTTCTTATGCCAAGGGTAGAGGTACAGGTTCGATTCCTGTTTAGGTGATCATGATTGGAATTTGATAGACTACATTGTTAGAGATCTCTCTACATAGGTAAAAGAATTATCGATAAATATTTGGATAAGGTTTATCGTCTAATGGCTAGGACACCCTTCCCTCTCAAGTAGGAGGTGTAGGTTCGATTCCTACTAAACCAAAAATTATCTACATATTTTTTCATTTGATTCATTAATTATATCCAATCCAGTTGGATTATGATCTAATGGTAAGATGCGCAACAGACATTTGTGAAAAGTGGGTTCGATTCCCTCTAATCCGTTAAGACTGGGATTGGTATAATATCAATGATAGTTTTGCTTTTGATCTAATGGATAGGATACTCCTTATGCAAAGGGATGAAGTGTGGGTTCGAATCCCGCAAAGCATAAAAAACTATAAATTGAGATTACCTTATCGATTCAATTTCCTCATGGAGGAGCCTCATAGAAGGATAAATGTGCTAATACTCCAATGTATGGAGATTATTAGGCTTCCGACTAAGCCGGTTGAAAAATTTCATTTACCTTCAATTAATGAGGCTTCAATTTCTATCCTTACTTATAATTTTTTAACTATTTATCACTAAGGTATTATAACACAATAATTGGTTTAACTATGCTAAAAAATTTGAATTTGAATCCGAAGGAACTTGGTTTTATAGAGTCGCTTGAAAAAATTTTAAAAATAAGATGTCAAGTTCAAAAAGAAATCGATATTGATAGCGATAAGGTTGGTACAGAAAAAATTACAAAGGCTAGATTTTACGTCCGAATAAAAGATCAAAAAATCTCTGAATTTGCCATAATAGGGGCAAGATTTAGTGAGTTTCCTCTAGAAATTCCCATAATGCATGAAATGAAAAGCTTTACTATAATAAAATCTAATTTGGAAAAATTTCCTGAATCATTATGTAAGTCTCAGTCTCTGACTAAAGTAGACATTTCATACAATAATATTGATAGCATCCCTGAATGTATATCAAATTTGAGCTCCCTAAAAGAATTAAACCTCACTCAGAATAATATTAAAATGATTCCTCCACAACTACTTAATCTTCACAAATTAGAAAAGATTGAGATTAAAGGTAATCCTGTAGACAATTTACCCCAAAATTATCCAAATTTAAATGTCTTATCAGATAAATATTTTAAGAGAGGCTTGAACAAATCAGAATCCAACTTTTTAACTCATTTAGAAATAATCACGGGAGAGGAACTACAACAAGTCCATCATAGAGGAATATTAAATGGTTATTATCTTCAAAATAAATCTATAACATGGTTAAGAATATTTAATGAAAATCTTAAAACCTTACCCAAGAATGTATCAAATTTAAAAAATCTTTTAACATTAAATTTATCGGGAGAGCCTGAAAGAGAAGAACAAGGTATCCTCGGAAAACGTAATGGAGTTGAACAACTACCAAACACGATTGGCAATTTGAAACGATTGAAATGGATATATCTCTCGAAATCAAAACTTAAATCAATTCCAAAAGAAATTGGTCACATTGAAAATCTTCAACAGCTTTATATAAGCGATAACTTTTTAGAATCAATTCCTAATTCTCTTAAGAATCTTCAATCATTAAAATACTTAGATCTAAGAAAGAATGGATTAACCGATATTCCTGATTGGATTTCAAATCTATCCAATCTTCAGAATCTTAACTTAAGTAATAATCGGATTGTTAAAATTCCGAATGAATTATCAAAAATACCTTCTCTGAAATTATTAAAAATAGACAATAATTACATTCAGAATATTCCAACTGAAATTGGTAATCTTAAAAATCTCCAGATTCTCGATTTATCAAACAATAGCTTGGTGTCAGAATCTTTAATGCCAATATTTAAATTACAGAATTTAAAGCATTTGGACCTTTCTTACAACTCAGACATTTCATTTTTAGATGAATCAATTAATAATTTGACTAATCTTGAAATGCTTAATCTTGAAGGTAATCAGTTTACTTCTATTCCGCCATCTATATGGGGTTTAGGTAACTTATTTGAATTAAGATTAAAAAAGAATCCATTTGATGATGAAAATCTTGATTTAATTAACCGAGATTTACAATTTATATTAGAATACTGTAGAAAAAAGGCGAATATCCATATTTTCTTCAGTCATGCAGTAGAAGATTATGATAAATTCAATCTGATAAATCTAATTGAATTCCTAGAACAACAACCCGAAATTTATGAAGTTATGTATTGTGAAAGAGATCTTACAGGTAATATAGATAAATTTATGAATGATAATATCCCAAAGAGCAATTTATTGTTATTCTTTGCTACTAATAAATCTGTATTTAACTCTGATGATTGTAAAACTGAAATTGAATTAGCAAGGAAAAATGAAATAGAAATCATACCAATAAAGAGTGATGAAGTTACATGGGAAGATTTAAGCACTGTTGGATTGAAAAGAGAACTTGGGAAGGATTATACTGGTAATACAGATGATTTTGGAAAAGAACTTTATGAATATATTAAAACATTTAAACGTAATATTAATCTTTTTGAAAAAGAAAAAGCTAAAATTGATAAAATTAAATTAAGATTTCGTAATGAGTTCAATAAAATCCTAAATTCTACAGAAGTTGAAAATATTATCAAAGATAATTACGAAACTATCCTTCAACAAATAGAAGAAGTAGATAAATTTGATAAAAATCTATTAAAACTATTTGATAATTTAGTTAACTTTAAGAATGAAACAAATTAAAAATAAACTTCAAGAGGAGAAATTAAAGTTTGAAATTTATTGTCGATGATATGTTTGGAAATATTGCCAGGTGGTTAAGAACATTGGGATATGACACTATCTACGCAGGAATATTTTCTACAGATGAAAACAAAAGTAGATTAGAAGATAATGACCTAATTAATGAATGTTTAATTAACCATCGAATTTTAATTACTAGAGATCTGAAACTGATTAATTCTTTAGAGAATAGGTTTTTTAAAAAAATGGAAGAGAATCCTGAAGATTATGATAAATATGAAATGGCAGTTCCAAAGGAATATGGTATGATCACTCCCTGCATATTTCTTAGGGATACTAAACTAATGGATGGACTGGAAAAAATCTATCAAGAGTTCCGAATAAATTTGCTTTATGATGCAGATAACGCAAGATGCTCAAAATGTAATAGTACTATCATTAAGATAAAGAGAAAAGAAGATTACATTAATAGCATTCCTGAGGGTGTGTACCTTTATCAAAAAGATTTTTGGAGATGCTTAAATAATAAGTGCGGTCAAATATACTGGAAAGGTAGCCAAATGGAAAGTGTTGTAGAGCGATTAAAAACTCTCAGATCAAAATAAGTAAAGAAAAAAAAGAAGAAAAATTATAAGTTTAGACTCGCTAAATCTCCCTATTTGTATTTAATTGAAAGGAGTAAGTCGTTCTTGGTGATTTTCTTTCTATTCGCATGCATTGTAAAAGTTCTTGCTTGTTCAGTCAAAGCAGTAGCTGTTTTTTCTAAATGATCAATTAATAAATCAACTGCATTTCGAGCTACGATGCTAGCGCCCTGTTGCTTCATTAATCGGCGAATTGGGCTCCATGCGAAAGAATGTTTCTTTTTAGCCATTTTTTATTCCTCCAACTTTTTTAATCAAAATTTTTAAAAATTTAGATTTTTAATTTTTTTTGAAGTTATTAGTAAAGTTTCTTAGATAATATAATATCTGAAGAGTTATTTAAATGTTATGGCAATTCAGAAGAGTCTCATGAGTTAAATGAAAAAAAATTTACGACAAAAAATTTTTGTTATCAAAAAACAGTCATCATCTATGATCATTGGACTGTTGATCATAGTGAAGATATGAAATGTTTTTGTTATTATCAAAATTATTCAAAGGTGAAATTTGATAAAATTGCTTTTAATATAAGTTTCGCTATGATTTAGTGGCGAATTAATAATTATAAAATTGATAAAAGTGATCCGCAACAAATGTTAATGTCATCATTTATGTGATCATATAACGTTCAATCATTCGAAAAAGTTGAATTAACTTTCATAGAAACAAAATTATTCTGATATTGAATTTGCTAAAACCATCCATTTAATAGGGTTTTTTGAGATTTAATGGCGAATTATAAAATTTTATATGAAAAAAAATAATCCCCATGCAATGACTTGGTATCAATTATCTGATCTCATCGAACTAGTCATAAATGAGTTAAGAAAGAAATTTTAATGCCAATCTAGAGATCATTGAAGTAATCGAAATATGAAAAGTTATAATTTTGGCGTGAGAATAAACAACAACAATTTTTAGGGTTTAATAGCAAAATGTTATAATTTAAAAGAAAAATTTTAATTAAATCTGATTATTTATATTATCAAAATAGTGCCTAATTTAAGTAATAAATCCTAAAAAGAGTAAAAAAATCATGAGTCAGGAAATAATGGTTCCAGGCGCAGTTGGTGTAGCAATTAAATGCAAAGATGGTGTTGTGCTTGGAAATGATAGAAGAGCTACATGGGGATATACAGTTACTAATAAATCGACTCAAAAAGTCTTTAAAATTACCGATTATATAGGTTTAACTTGTTATGGATTAATAGGGGATTTTCAAATACTTGTAAGGATTCTCCGGGCACAAGCTAACTTGTATGAGTTAGAAACAGGTGAAAGAATCTCTACAAGAAGTATGGGAAAGCTGGTATCCAATTATCTATATTCAAGGAAAATGGCGCCCTTATACACAAATCTGGTAATTGCTGGAGTGGATGAGGATGGACCAAAGTTATATACACTTGATGCTATTGGTTCTCTTATGGAAGATGATTATGGAACTGCTGGTACAGGTATGTTGCTTTCAATTGGAATATTAGAGGCAGAATATAAGAAAGATATGACTCTTGCCGCGGGTGAAAAGTTAGTAGAAAAAGCCATCAGAAATTCAATATCTCGGGATGCGATGACCGGCAATGGAATTGATATCTTGACATTTTCGAAAGATGGTCCTAAAGAGAAGTATATTGAGATTAAAGAAATAGGAGAATAATTTTTTATACCCTCTATTTTTATATTTAAAATGTTCTGCTTTTTTTACCAATAAGATTTTATTCAATGATAATATACTAAATATTAGATTCTCATGTATTAAAAACGGGTAAAATCAAGTTGAATTTTTCTAATAATACATTTAATGATATAAGGGAGATTCATGGTTTCAGTAAAGATGAGATTCTTGAAATCAAAAAAGAAGTTTTAAAACTCAAATCAGAAGATTCTGAGGGTACTAAACTTGAAGAGTATTTAACATCACAACTTCATCTTTCAAGTAATATTTATGATAATTACTCAAGTTACATTGAGGATCTAAAAAGTTTTGTGGATAAGTATCTATTATCTGCTGACAGATCAGAATACTTTTATTTAAAAAGTGAAGTATTTGAAGAATTACAATTAATTTCAAACAATTTACAAAATCTTAGTTCAAATATTCGGAATGTAAAAAGAATAATAAAAAAAAGTAAATTGCTAGATGAGTCTTTAAAAAAAATAGAAACCCTTCTTAAAAAGAGTACTCATCTGGGTTCTGAAATCCAGCAATTAATTAAAGATTTCAAATCCATCCATGAAGATTCATTAAACTTGTGGACCGAGATTAATAGGATTAAGAACTTAAATTTCAAATTGAATGAAGTACCTAATTCAATAGAAAAATGGAGTGAGATTAAGGATTTAATTACGTTCATTGTAAGTTTAAATGACGTATTTCAAAATAAAAGAAAGAGAGATAAAAAGGAAAGGATTTTAACTTTTCACTTTGACGAAATCTATCAATTTTTCTATTCAAAGGATGAATCAAAGATTAAATTTTATTCTGATTTAATATATCTCTTGTACTCAAACGGAGTTTATGAGATTTTTCAAGGAGAAGAATTCATTAATATCCTTGAGAGAAAAGAAGTTATCCAGAACCTTAAGGAATACATAAACCCTCTACTTATTCAGCTAATTGAAGAAAAACTACAGAATATTTTAAAAGAAATCGAAGAATTTGATGTAAAAGAAAAGGATGATACAATAGACTTAAAAAACCTTAAAAATCAGAAAATTAGTACATTTTTACCTAAGATAGTTGATTATTATATTATAGGTTTAGAAAAGAGTTTTCAAGAAAAAATCCATGATGTGATTGAAGCAGAGAAATTCGAAGAAATTACAGAGTTTTACTACAAAAAAATAGAAGATTTTTCTGGAACGATTAATGAAATTGAAGATTGGATACTAAATATAGAAAGATTTCTAAATCCTTATGAAAATATTACTGTCTCATTGAGAAAAATATTTTCAAATGTTTCTTCTGAAATATTTAGGCGAAAAAATGAATATTTGAGTTTTATACAGACAGTTAAGGATGAAGAAACAAGAGTAGAAATTAGAAAGTTTGTTTCAGAAAAAATTTCTGAAGTAAATGATTTAATCAGAGTTTATGAGGATGAAGCCTCGATTATAATAAAGGAAGAATTCCCTCAATTAAAAAGAATTAGAGAGATCTTAGAAGATTACAGTAAAAAAATCCAAGAAATAAAAGACTCAGTATATAAAAAATTAGATGCGGTTAAAAAAAATAATGTAGATCTTTATCAAGTTATAAAATACTGGGAAGATAGTTTAAATAGAAAACGACAACAATTAACATTTCTAATGTCCTTGCTTCTTAATAAGATATTCAAAAGTTTTAAGGATTTAATTGAAAAAGAAGGAATATTATTTGCAACAATTACTGAAATAACCGAACAAACAGAAAACTTTGAAGGATTGCCTTTAAATTTTGCATTATCATCATTTTTAGCTGAGAAATTATCTGAGGATGAATTAAAAGAAAGAATTTTTGAGATAAAATCAAAAGTTAATCAATTGAATAATTCATTAGGTCTCTATCAAGTAGAATTAGCAAAACTGGAAACTATTTTAGCGAATAGAGTTAAAATAAGGAAAGGTATCTCCGCTTCAGATGTTCAATGCACTGTTTGTCATAAATTTATTAATTTTGCGAATGATAAAGTAATTACTTGTCCTTTCTGTGGGAGTACATATCATTATTTATGTGTTGCCTTTTGGCTTTCAAAATATAACTCTTGTCCTATGTGTCAAAATCATTTTCTTGAACCACATTCAGAATTATTTGAAAGTGAAGAAGAACACGAACTCTAAAGCACTATATATTCTGTTTTTTTCGAATGTTATACTCTTGGTGGGGAAAAGATTAAATTGAGTATCAAATAGAGCCCAAAGGCTATCATAAAACCTGCACAAACAATCAAAACATACTTGTATACCTTAGCATTTAAAGACTTACCTCCAAAGTAGACAAATAAAGAAATAGGTACATACCATACGAAATCGCCCAATTCATGCCCTAGGAAAAATAACAATAAACCCAAAGGATTTTGAAATGATACATCTAAGTTAATCATCAACGTGAGTCCTGTTATTGCCCACCAAAATTCCCAATAAGGATTTGTAATTGAGTAAAAAATCCCTCCAAGAAAGCTATTGCCCTTGAAGCCACTTATATTCTCCTCATCGTCTTCAAATTTAACTTCATATTTTTTCTTACGTACATCTTGTATAGTGAGTATTCCGAAAGTGATTAATAAAGAGCCTCCAATTACCCCGATTATTATTAAAAAGATAAAATTTTGAAAAAAGAAGGATGCACCTAATAATAATAAAATTATTAGAGTTAATTCTAAGACAGCATGTCCTAATACGATAAAGAATCCTGTAAGCGGATTTTTACTTTTGAAAGATTTATATATCGTAAAGGTTAATACTGGTCCAGGAGATAAGGCACCAGTAAGAGCAACTAAAAAGGATATAATAAAGATTTCAATCATTTAAATACCAATTAAGCGAATTACTACAACTAAAATAACTATTACAGGAATAATCAATAGTAAAAGCCATAAATATGCCCGAAAGAATCCCTTCCTAACTAATTTGAGTCCATCTTCCCATTGTTCTTTTGTTTTTGTTTGCCAATTTTTGAAATCTTGACTAATTTTTTTTTTATGAGCATCCCATTGTTCTTTTGTTTCTATGCTACGCTGTTCCATATCTATAGTCCATTTTTGAATCTTTTTATCCCAATCTTGCTTTACCCCAGTAAAGAATTTATTGACTTTCTCTGTATTTTCTTCCCATAATTCAGCGTTTTTCTTAGTTTGATCCTCTAAAGATGTCTTAAATTTTTCAAAACCATCTTTCATTCCATCAATAAAGTTTTGCCAGCCTTTTTGAAAGGGCTTTTCAGGTGATTTTTTATTATCAGAATTATCAAAACTATTTTCATTACTCATAATTTCTTGTTAATTAAATTTAATATTTAAATTCAGTAAATAAATTTCAATTATTTGCTACAATTATTTATTCATAGATAAGATTCTTTATAATTTTTAAAATTAGTTGTATATATTATGGATTTTAGCATTATTCAAAAAACCCCTTTATACGATACATTTTCAGAGATGGGAAAAAGGATATTCCTTCCAGATGGGATTTTCTATTGGGCAAAACGCGCAAAAGAAGAAGCTGAATTAATAGGAACCCTTGGAGCTGCTTATGGGTTTGAAAGAGACTTTATTGAGGGAGGAAAAAATGATTGGATACCATGTTATTTGAAAGAAATTACAGATTACTCAAAGCTTACAGTCAAAGAAATTGTTCCCTATACTTCAATTGGAGGGTTACTAGAAACAAGAGAATTCTGGAAGGATTGGATTGTTCATAAATCCTTTTATGATAAGAATGAAGAGGTTTTATTATCTCGATTAAAAAAATATATTATTACTCCAATAATAACAGGAGGAATTACAAACAGTATTTTTCAAGCTTGTTCACTCTTTCTGAATTCAGATAATTCAATTATCGTACCAAATAAAAGATGGGGAAATTATGATAATATCGTAAGCAAATTCATTGGAGCAAAGACTGAATCATTTGAATTCTTTAAAAATAGCACGATAAACATTGAGGGATTAAAAAGAGCGATTGATAAGGTTGCTCAAAGCCAGAACAAAATTGTATTAATTCTGAATTTTCCCAATAATCCAACAGGGTATGTGCCTACAAAAGAAGAAGGCTCTAATCTTGTTAGAATGCTAAAGGAAAGTCAGCAAATTCATAAAAAACCTATTATTGTGCTAGTCGATGACGCATATGAACCATATGTATTTTCAGATAATGTATTAAATAGATCCATTTTCTACGATTTACATCAATTAGATGAAAATGTTATCCCAATAAAGTTAGATGGAATAACAAAAGAGCTGTTAATCTATGGTGGGCGAGTTGGATTCATCACGTTAGGCTTAAAACCAAGCTGGGTAGAAAACGATGAAGAATTACAAATTCTAAAATCTGAAATAAATAATAAATTAGAAGGTTTTATTCGGGCAACAATATCGAATTGCAATAGTTTCTACCAAGCACTCGTTCATAAATTATTCCAAGAAAAGGGAATGGAACAAATCATAAAATCAAGAAATGAAGTACAAAATTTACTCAAAGAAAGATATGATTGTATTAATTCTGAGCTAAAGAAAATAGAAAATCCATATACTTCAATTGATCCTAATTCAGGAGGATTTTTTGTGTTTTTAAATTTAGATAGAAACAGAATAAAAGCAGCAGAATTCGCAGATCACTTATTAAAACAATATAAAGTGGGAATAATACCCGTTGAGAAACCAAATGAAAATGTGAATGGAATACGAATTGCTTATTGCTCCATAGATCTGAGTGAGATACCAGAATTGATAAAAAGAATCAAATTAGCCTTAAATGATTTTTCTTAGCCTTAATTCACCTTTTCTAAAGATAATAATATAGTAATATTATCTTAGTTTTTATCAAAATTTTTATAAACTTATTTTTATAATGTTATTAAAAAATTAATTAAATTTAACCAAAAATGTGAATTTAAAACATGAAATTATTTCTGATAGATCAAGGGAATTTAAAGGAAATTAATAAACCAATCTTTTCCAGTGGAGATGTTTACCTATTAGACATTGAAAACACAATTTTCGTTTGGATAGGTAATAAATGCTCAGTGGACGAGAAAACTGCAGGAGCTGCTCAAGCAAGAACATTAGATCAACAACGTGGTGGTGCAGCTAAGATTATTACAGTAGATCAAGGACAAGAATCAAAGGAATTTATGAAAGCTGTCAATCCCATGGGTGCGATGAAAATTGTTGAAAAGAATTTTGCTAAGACTTTGCTTAAAGATGTAACTACTGGGGATTGGGCAGGTTTTACAGAATGGAAAAATGTACTCTACCGAGTTTCTTCAGAAGAATTCGAAGATATAAATGCTATGAAAATGATTCAAGTCCCATTTAAAAAAGATTCATTAGATACAGAGGATTGTTTCGTTGCGGATTTAGGAAATAAAGTTTATATCTGGCAAGGAAACGCTTGTACAGTGACTGAACGTGTCAGAGCAGGACAATGGGCACGTGCTATAGACGCTGATAGAGCAGGATTACAGCAAGAAACTATATATGAAGAGGGGGATGATGCTGAATTTATGGCTGCATTGGATAGGGGGGAAGATTATAAAGAATCTGACGCGGTACAATTAAAAGCAGAATCCATACTGGAAGGAATAGACGAAGATGATAAGATTGCTGCAGCAATTCAACCCGAGTTTAAGTCTGAGGTTCGAGATGTATCTCCAGAAGAAGTACAAGCGGATATTTCTGAGGTTAAAGCCTCTGGTGCAGCTCCAGGGATCCCTGGCAGAACTGATTCTTCTATTTTGACAGTTGAAAAGCAAGAGGGGAGAAGGCGTTGTCCTGAGTGCTCAACGGATGACCCCCATATGATTCACGAAAGTGTTGATAAGTCCAATATAGTATTAGACTACCCCAGAGTTTACGGCAAGAAATTTTTATGTGGAAATTGTGGCTGTATCTGGCGCGAAAAATAACCAAAAATTAAAATAAATGTTTTTTCTTTCCTTTTTTTTTTTAAAAAACTCTAATAGAATTAAAGGAATTAACCTTCAAATAATTTTGAGTTAAGTATCAAAGATTAGCTCACAGCATTAGGAAAAAAATCAAATCTTAAATATATTTTACAAATTAGGATTTTTGGAGATCTCTACGCATTAATTTAATTCTCTTTTTTAAATCAACTATTTCTTTATTTTTTTCTTCGAGATCGGTTTCTAATTTTATTTTTTCCTCTTTAATTTTTTGAAGATCACTTAAAAACTGTTCTTCTATTTGCTTTGTATCACCTGTTTTACTCTGTAATTCTTTTAACTGTTCTCTGAAGCTCTTTACTTCCTGTGTTTTGTCATCAAGCATACTTCGCATATTTGCAAGTTCTAACTCAAATTTTCCTGTTAGATTTCCAGCTTTTTTGTGAGCTTCTTCCAGTTTTTCTTCATAACGTTCAATTAATTCTACACTAGTTATATTTTTTTGTTTTAATTCTTCAATTTCCATAGCCAAGGTCTTATTTCGTTCCACTTTCTTTTCGAGATCTTTCTTAACTAGATTGAATGTTTCTAACTGTTGTTGGAGATCATGAATTTTTTGGTTAGAGTTTTTTAATTCATTTTCAATATTAAAAATCTCCTTCTCTTTTTCGGTAATAATTTCATCTTTTTTTTCAAGAAGCACTTCTACCTTTTCAAACTTGGATTTTTGGATTGTATCACTTTCAAGGTATTGTAATTGTTCTTTTAATTCTTTTATGAGAATTTCTTTGTCATCCAATTTCTTTTGCAAATCTTGGCTTTTAACTTGATCCGTTTGAAGTTCCTCTAATTGTGCAGTTAAATCTTTTATTTTTTCTTCTTGTTCTCCAGTTGTGGCATTAAATTTTGAAGTTTGTTCCTCAAGTGTAGAGGTTAAATTTTCTATTACATCATTCTTATTTTCTATTGTTTCATATAATTTTTGAACCGCTTGACTCTGTGTTTCATCATCATCTGCTTTTTGAGATAATTCTTGGATTCTGTGCTCTAAATCTTGAATTGCTTCATTTTTTTCGGTAATTTCGCCAATAAGTCTTTTATTTTCTTCTATAAAGAAGTTCAATTGTTCTTTAATGTTATCTTCAGGTTCTGCGCTAGGTGGCTTTTCATCTTCTTCTTCTACCCAGCCGAGCTGACCTAAAGCCTCTACAATAGATTTATCGTTATCTTCTTCACGTTCTTCCTCTGCCATATATTTAAAATCACCTTACGATCTATTAAATTTTATTGTTTTCTATATCTATTTCAATTTTTTTTCCAAAAACGAATTTTCTATCGAGAAAAAATTTCGTAAGATATCCAATACCAAGTGCAATAACAACACTTATCTCAAGTGGAGTATTTAGAAAATTTGACAATAAAAATTGAATTCCAATATTTTCTAATGTAGTGAGAATTGCGAAACCGAGATACTTAGTAAATTCAATCGAAGTTTGTTTTGATCCGGTGCCGCTTCTTTTAAAGACAATATATTTATCTAAGAAGAACTTAATTATATAGGTAATTCCAACTGCTACAATAGAACCAATTAATTCTGACATATCAAATGGATTAGTTGAGCAATAAAATACCTGAAAGAATTCAATTGACCCTAAACTGGCACAAATGATTGGAGCTAAGACTTCATTTAATTTTTGAATTAGATAATTAAGACCTATCATAGCTGCCGCAAAAATAAAGTAAAGCGACATTTGTCTTTTAATATCATTTTTTTCATCCATACTTTACCACATATTATTTAATATTTAATTTTTCTCCACAATGATAACAAAATTGTGCTTTAGGTTCAGTTATTTCTCCTCCACATCTCTGACAGTATCTTACTTCCACATTCCTAGAAACTGTATATGATGAAGTTTGAGGAGTTCTCTCTTCATAAACTTTATCCTTATTTCTTATTGTTTTAAAAGAAAATGGTAAAAAGCAAACAATTGGAATAAAAAAAAAAAAGTCTATCAACAATGATAAAACTAAGAAGACAATAAAAAGTGTAATGAAAAGTAGGTTTAAAACAAGTTTACGGGTCATCATTATTTAAAACTAAATTAGAAATAAAAAGCTAATTAAAAGGGATCTCTTATTCTTCAATACGATCTTTCCATGCATCTTTTCTTGGCTCATCTGAAGCATTTGAAGAAACATATGATGAGAGTCCTACACCTTGCTGGGGGGAGACAATCCCCATTATCTCTCTCATTTCAGTTTGTGTTTTTCCTCCCATCCCTGTAAGCCTTTTCACTCCCCAAATAAAGAAAGAGAATAATACTGAGAAAATTAGATAAATTGCGACCCATCCACTACCGAAGATTAAGAGAGGGAAGGGTAATAATCCACTTTCATAATCAGCATAAATAAGTCCTAATACCATAAAAATACCTATAAATATGATACATCTCAAGCACAAGGGAATCATCTGTTTCTTCATCATTACTTTCATGAACTGGGCAGACTCTTGTTGAATCTGGGCCATTTGTTGATAATCTCCCATAAGTTGAGCGTTTTTCATACGTTCCTGAAAATTTAATGCTCTTTTTCTCATATCTTGTAAAGATTCTTTCGTTAATCCTAAAAAATGATTAAGAACCATTCCAAGCGCTATCATCCCTAAAGTGATGAAAATTATTTGAATGACTACAAATACTTCTGATATAAGCATAATTTATCACTATATTAGGAAAACTATTCTTTAAATTAAATTTTATGAATTGTCATTTCTTTCATTATTATCTTAATTTACCTTCTAAAAAACCCTTAATGTATTTAGCATACACAGTTTTCCAACGAGTTGGGATTGAAGATGCTATAGCACATCCCAGACGGCAATTATTACAAAAATTATAATTATCATGCATCTGCATTACTTCTTTAACTTTATGAGAGTTATAAATACTTGAGATAGGATATTTTAAAGCATTGAAGCTTAAAATCGGATGTATTTTGCATGGATAATTAATAAATCCATCATGACTAATAAATAAGTATGCTTCTGCGACATGGCAACGTAGAGTTTTTTGATAATAGTTTGGGGCACCACCAAAACCTCCTTTCTCTACCACTTCAACACTTATCGGATCTGTCAATATATTTGTATATTTTTTCCTTAATGAGCGTATTAAATTTGCCCATGTAGATATATCTGGTATCAATTCTTGAATCTTATGAATTTGATAACTTTTATTTGGGTAATCCCTTATAATATCTTCACAAGGATACAATTCAATCGAACATCCTAATCTTTCAGTTAATTGGCAAATTTCCTCTAATAAATGAATATTATCTCTCATGACTACCGTGCTGATAATGGGTTTAATATCAGATTTCTTTGCAAGTTTAATAGATTCGATTACTCTGTCAAATACTTTTATTCCTCGCATTTTATCATGTAATTCTGCGGTAGGATAGTCCAGTGAAAGTAAAATATAATCTAAGCCTTCAATTTTGTGTTCTTTAAATAATTTAGGTAATAGATATCCATTAGTAGCTATGCCATTCATGAAATCGTGTACTACTCCAGTGTAATAAATTAATTCTGGTAAATCTTTTCTTAAAGTAGGTTCACCACCAGTTAAAGAAAGAGAGAGCGCTCCAAGATCTGCTAACTGATCAATAAGATATTTTATTTGATCAGTGGTCATATCTGTACCCAAAATAGATTCAGGTAAAGAATGTATAGAACAGAATGGACATTTCCCATTGCAACGTAGAGTCAATTCAATCTGAGCCGAATATGGAATTTTCTTACTTGTAAAATTATTTAGAATAAAGTTTTTAATGTACTGAATCCACTTATTTACTCGCATTTGAGGAATTTAAATGTACACCGCACGTCTGGTATTATTTTTACTGATTAAGAATTTAAAGTCTAAAGAAATTAAAAATCTAACTTAAAGGTTTAATAATCAATTTTTTTATATAACTATCGTTCATAAAGGGATCAAATATGAGTGAGATAGTAAATAAAGCTTATATTAAACCAAATCGCAATTATGAAAGTAAGGAAATATATTGCAAAATTAGTAACAAGTGCAGATAGGTTTAAAGAACGTCAGAAAGAAGGTCAAGAAAATTTTCTTACAACGTTTTATTGACTATTACAAAATGAAGAAGACTTAGCACTAACAACAAGGAAACGATTAGGTAGAGTGCCTTTTATTTGATAGCCGATTTCATGTCTTTTCAAATAGTCCTCAAAATCAACTACACCACCTACAAAATTAACTGAGAATCCTTTTTGTGTCAACATTTTGCTTAATTCCTCTCCAGTAAAAGGTGTGTGTGATTCCTGCATTTCTTCATCCTCTAGGGCAGTATCAAATGACCAAATCTTTGTCAAAAAATCATAGAGATCACAAAGTGTTATTCTTATCCGACTGTTTGGAAGAACCTCAAACTCAATATCACGAACTTGAAAAAGAGTTTGAAACTGTCTTAGTTTCTTAATCATACTGTTTGGTAGTTTGAGTTCTATATTTCCCTCATCTGGGCTTTGATGGTCTAAGACTACTAATAATCCTCCATCTTTCAGTACTCGTTTAACTTGTTTTATGGTATCAAAGAACCCTTTTTTACCCGAAAAACTGAGTACCTCACTTAAAAATTGAACTGCAACCACAACATCGAAACTATTCTCTTTAAAAGGAATATTAGGGGCAATCCCTTGAACCGAAGATAAATAATTCATATTCGGTGTTCTTACCTGATGAGTTAACATGTACCATGACATATCCATACCGATAACTGATGTTTGTGGAAATTGCTCAAGAATTATCCATCTCAGCAAACCTACTCCACAACCTATATCAAGAATTCTTGCAGCATCTTTGGGAATAAGATCGACAACCTTTTGAAGAAACTGCTTTCGATATTTGTTTCCCATCAGTTCTGCCATTTGTTTCTCACTTGCGGACATCCTGATTTTTGGATTAACATCATCTTATATTAACTTTATCTATTTAAAAACTAATAATCCGGATTTTGAATTTATTTAAAATTGAATGAAAAATGAGAAGTAAAAAAAAAAGATGATCCGGAATTTTTGTTATCTCTAAAATCATACGTTGAAGTGTATGAGAGAAATTTACCCGAAATTAAAAGTAGAATTCGGGCATTAATGCTTGAAAGAGAGAATTTCCAAAATAAATGGCTACATCATGCTGATCTTGAAAGATTTATTAATGAGAAATCTTTAAAATTAATGGAGCTTAATTTTATAACCACTTATCTAAAGTATAGTACTTAGTAGGTGTTTTTAATTTAGGGATAGGAGGTCTCCATTTTAATTGTCGATTTTCTGGAAGAAATGGGTGTTTTACAAGAATGTCGCGGGTCAAAATGTCATGGTTATGATGTTTCTAAAAGAAATCTGGATAAAATGGGCATAGATAAGAAAACTCATTGTGATTGTGAAATCATTTTTAATGCGAAACCTCGAATATGGGATGATAATTAGACAATGTCTATAAAAAAGAAAAAGAAAAAAAATATTTTATATCTTTAATATTCGTAGCCACATTGTTTGCAGACGTATTTTCTTGCTTGAATATAGAAATTAAAATTCATTTAGCATAAATCTTTACGCCGCCCATCTGATGTAAAACTTGACTTCGATCTTCATGTGTAGCAAAAGAAGTACTTCCGCATTCAGGACATATTCGACGTCCTTCTACAGGTGGTTTTTCTTCCATTCGAGCTTCTTCCTCTTGTTTATCAACTATAGCCGATGGCTTGACTGTTGTAGCTGAGGGAGTAGATGTAGCTGAAACTACTGGAGCAGAAGTTACGGATGTCGTCTCAGCTTTCAATGCTTTATCTAGTTTAGAATTAATTTCTTCTAGTAATTTCAATACTTTTTGTTCAAATTCTGACAAAATAGGTCTCCTATGATTTTTTAAAATTTATTACCTTTTTTATAAAAATTTAATCTAAGTTTGATTTTATATATTTTAGTAAAATGAAACAAATAGAAAACATTCAATTAATTTTAAATTGAATATAATGAGTGCATTATCTCGATAAGTTCTAATATTAATTAATTGATTTAATCCATCAGAATAATTTAATTGCTTACTAGAATATGTATATTTATTTTAAAATAGAGTAATGTGAGTGTGTTTTTTATATGGACAAATTAGTTTTTGCTTATATATCTGATTGCTCAGACCCAAAAGATTTAATTCTTGCAGCAAGTATTCGTGAATTTGGAAGATCTTTATCAGATTATCCGATTTGGGTGTTAGTTCCAAAATCGAAGGAAAATAGTAATAGTGAAATAAAAGATTTATTCTTATCGCTGAATGTTGAATTAATTCCTTTTTCAATTGAAGATGAGCCAAAATTTCCTTTTATTACCTATATGCTTGCGGCTGCAAATGCAGAATCATTAGCGAAAGAAAAAACAAAACTTCTTGCATGGCTAGGTTCAAATACAATTATTTTTAATGAACCCAAACATTTTCTTTTGGATAATGATAAAAAATTAGGTTATCGCCCTGTTCATCACACTAACATTGGATCATTTTATGACGAACCAATAGATCCCTTTTGGGAACTAGTATATCAAAAATGTAGCGTTTTAAAAGATCAGATTTTTCCAATGAAAACACATGTAGACCATAATAAGCTTCGGCCTTACTTTAATGCCGGTTGTTTAATTATTAGACCAGAGAAAGGACTACTTCAATCATGGTGGAGCTCGTATAAAGAATTATATAATGAACCATGTTTTAAAGAATATTATGATAAGAATTACCTTTATGCTATTTTTATTCATCAAGCAATCTTGTCAGGTGTGATTCTCTCAATTTTTGAAAGGAATGAACTTTATGAGCTCCCTTTTGATTACAATTATCCTTTAAATCTATATTACAACTGTCCATTTATTTATCGGGCTAAAGACGTCAATAATTTAATTACGGTTCGGTATGAGGATCTAGAAGAATTAAAAAAGATTCCAATTCAAGATCCTTTGAAAAGTTGGTTAATAAATCAAATAAATAAGTTCTTTCTAAAAAAATTATCCTCAGCTGAGAAAGTTAAATTTGGAAAAGTTCCTTTGGTTTATCCTATCCCGATTGTTCTTGCTGGATCACTTGTTGATAATCAGCCTAATTTTGAGACATTAGGAGACGTTGGAATAATGGGTATAAACCCTCCACTTGTTTACATTTCATCTGGCCAAAATCATTATACAAATAAAGGAATCCTCGAACATGGAACCTTTAGTATTAATTTTCCATCAACTCACCTTCTTTCAAAAACTGATTATTGCGGAATAGTATCTGGAATTGATATAGATAAATCAAATCTATTTAATATTTTCTATGGAGACCTAAAAACTGCACCCATGATTCGAGAATGTCCTGTGAATTTAGAATGTAAAGTGATCAAGGAATTCTCAATTCAACATAGACAGATTTTTATTGGGGACGTTATAGAATCTTATATTAATGAAGACCATGTAATTATAAGCGAAGAAGGTCAGAATATTGCAGATATGATAAAACTAGACCCTATTATCTACTCATTAGATAATCATTATTACAAAATTGGTAAAATCATTGGAACAGGATATCAAGAAAGTAAGAAATTTAAAAAAGATTAGAATAAATTTCACAATTGGGAGTTAATTTATCTTTATTAAATCCCTGCTTGCTATAATATTGATATCCAGCCCTAAGATATTTTTTATAAGAACATCTCCCATCTTTATAGGAGCTTTAGCTTTAGATTTTGCAATTTCTTTTAGTGTATCTTCCAAGTGATCTTTAGGAATAGGTTTATTTGATCTCACGGGCACCAAAGGTAAAAATCCACTTTCTACTTGCATTGTTGTAGTAAGAATTCTTTTTGGTGCGATAAATTCTTCTCTCGCATATTCTTCCCCCCTCTTACAAGAATGACCTTCAATAATTAGTTCTCCATTGATCTTTTCTACATGCACTAAACAGCCTGTAGGACACACGATACAACGGATATCTTTACTTCCTTCAGGAATCTCTATTTCTGACATTTTTTATGCCTCCAATATCAATCTTCCTCAATTAAAACCTCTGGCCGAGGTATTACTTCTACCTCTAAGGTTTTACAATTGGACTCTATTTGTTGCTCATTTAAATTTATTTTAATTTCAATCATTTCGCTAGGTATAACATATCTTCTTTTTCTTTTGTATACTATCTTATTTTTTTCGTCTTTAAATTGAATAAGAAGTCTTCTATCAGGTCTTTTAACTCTAAATGTAAATATTATATCTTTTGACAAGTCGGTGCGATTAATTATGTCAGGCTTTATATAGTTAACATTTTCTCCGGCTTTACAGACAATTTGATCTTTTTTCTCAATTTTTTTACCAAATCGTTCTTTTATATATTCAACGGCATTTAATCCTGCACGCTTTGCCTCTGCAGTGACTAAATCAACTAAATCATGGACTTGTAAAACGTTCCCACATGCAAACACCCCATCAATCGTAGTTTCTAAATTGTTATCCACAATCGGGCCTCCCATTTGTGAGATTTGAGCTCCTGCTTCCCTTGTTAACTCATTTTCAGGAATTAATCCAACTGATAATAGGAGAGTGTCACATTCAATAAATTTATCAGATCCAATTACTCGATCAAAGTTACGATCTACTTTTGAGATAGTAACCCCTTGAACTCTTTCTTTTCCATGGATTTTTGTAACAGTATAGCTAGTTATTAATGGAATTCCATAATCTTCCAAGCATTGTACTTCATTTCTTATTAATCCACTTACATAAGGTTGAATTTCTACAACAGCTTTAACTTGACACCCCTCCCAGGTTAAACGACGAGCCATTATCATCCCAATATCTCCACTTCCTAAAATTACATATGTTCGCCCAGGTAAATATCCTTCAATATTTACAAACCTTTGAGCTTGTCCTGCTGTGTAAATTCCTGCAGGTCTAAATCCAGGAATATTAATAGCGCCTCGAGTTTTTTCCCGGCATCCCATCGCAAGAATAATTGCTTTTGCTTTTATCTTTATTAACCCTTCTTCTTTGTTTACTGCGTAAATAGTTTTGTCTGGTGTGAATTCAATAACCATTGTATCCAATTTATATGCTATTTCTAATTGTTTAGCTTGATTTATAAATCTTTGAACATATTCCGGTCCAGTCAATTCTTCTTCGAATTCGTGAAGTCCAAAGCCATTATGAATACATTGGAGAGTAATCCCTCCTAATTCTTTATCCCTCTCTAGGATTAAAACATCTAAGTCTGCCTTCTTTACAACTATAGCTGCAGCTAAACCAGCTGATCCGCCACCTATTACCGCAACATCTACATCATAGTCTTTCATTCTCTCACACTTCTCCTTTCACTTTTCAAAATATAATCTTTAGTCTTTCCAAGTAAAAAATTAGTATCTTCTCCTCTCTTAGTAATTTCTTCATAAGTTTTGTCTAATTCCCTTGATAAAATCTCAATAACTCGAGGACGACAAAAACCCCCTTGGCATCTACCCATCCCAGGTCTACATCGAAATTTTACCCCATCAACAGTATTAGCCCCAACTGGAGCATGAATAGCATCGATAATTTCTTTTTCAGGAATAGTTTCACAGCGACAGATAATTCTGCCCCAACTGGGATCTTCTTGGATTTTTTTATCAAGTTCTTCTTTAGTAAAGTCTTTAAATCGTTCAGGTTTGGGTCTAATTGGATTATAATCTTCTTTCTCTTTTAGTTCAACACCTAACAATTCAAGAAATTCAACTACTTTTTCTGCGATTGCAAAAGTTGCTGTTAGACCGGGTGATAAAATCCCTGCAACATTAATAAAGCCATAGACATCTGTATTATCAATTATGAAATCATATGTATCTGGAACAGCTCTTAATCCTGCAAAATTTCTAATTGAACTTCTTACGGGAAGGTTTGGTACAAGTTTTATTCCTCCATCTAAAATTTCTTTTAATCCTGCAGTAGTTGTAGAAATATCTTCAAAATCAGTTATATTTTGAGCATTGGGACCGACAAAAGTATTCCCATGTAATGTTGGACAAACTAATATTCCCTTTGATACTTTCGTAGCCATAGGAAATAGTATTTTATTTAATTGAATTGCATTACGATCAAAAAGAATATATTCACCTTTTCTTGGCATAATACTAAAATAATCTAAACCTAACATGTTGGATATTTTTGCAGCATGCAATCCCGAAGCATTAATTAAATTTCTTCCTTGAAATTCACCTTTATAGGTTCGAACTGTAAAGATATAATCCTGATGCTTAATTTTAATGCACTCATGGTTTCTGAAAAACTTAACGCCATTCATAGCAGCATTTTCAGCTAATGCGAATGCAAGTTCATAGGGGCTAGCAAGTCCTCCTGTAGGGGCATGAAGAACCCCAACGACTTCGTCTGTTAAATTTGGTTCCATTTCTTTGATTTTCTTTTTGTCTAATATTACTTCTAATCCTGGAATCCCATCTTCAGTTCCTTTTTTTCTCTCTTCCTCTAATTTTTCAATCTGATTATCCTCTAATGCAACTACAAACGAACCTATTCGCTTGAAAGGAAAATTTAATTCCTCTGCGGCTTGAGTATATAGTTTATTCCCTCTAATACATAAAAATCGTTTAACATACTCTCTTGAAGATGCATAACCTGCATGTATTACCCCCGAATTAGCTTTAGTAGTTCCTGAAGCAATTTCTGCTTCTTTCTCTAATAAGCAAACTTTCAAATCATATTTTGAAAGAGTGCGGGCAATACAACAACCTGTTACACCGCCTCCAATAATGATTATATCATAAATCAAGTAAATGCTGACCTTTCCTAATATAATTTTTATAAAAGCATCTAAAATGGATATTAAAATCTAATCTTAAAAAATTTAAATACTTTTAAATTTGTAAAAGAGAAAATTAGTTTTTTTTATTCGATTTATTTTGTTTCTCTAAAAAATAGTAGCAAAAAGGAACCATATTAGGTTGAATACAATAGCCAATATAATCAGAGTCTTTGTAACTGGATTAAATAAAGTGTTTTTTAGTGCTTTAGTTGTCTTTAGCTGTAATTCACTTTCTACTAAGTTTTCAATAGTATTATTAGTAGAACTTGAATTTTTCATGTGAATTGAGCCTAAAAACCGTGGAGTAGAAAGACTACTAATTATATTATTTAAATGATTTGAAAATAATTGTTGTTTCTTATTAATAGATGGAAGTTCTTTAAATTCTGCTCTATCAGCAGATTCGTTGTAATCGGTTTGTTTCATTTTTTTATTCCTTTTAGTATTGGCAAATTTTCTTTATCATGAATACAAAGTCAAATCAATCTTAAATTTCTTTCGATTATAGAAAAAAATTGATAGAATTTCAAATTAATTTAAAGAAATCTAAAATTCTTAATTCGCTTCTTCAAGAGAATCAATTATATATTTCTCAAAATCCATAAAAGCACGTATATTATAACTGAAATTTTGTAAAACTTTTTCATCATAAACTTCAAAGAATTTTTCTGAAATTTTTTTCAGTTCATTTAAGACTTTCTTATCCTTAATTTTGTTAGATGATTTAGTTACAAAAATAAAATGGTTCTTCTTCAGGATACTGAAACGCATGCTACTTAATTCAAAATTTGATAGTCCTCCCTCAGTAAGAGTTTCTGCGTAAGTATTTAATGCAATCATTAATCCCCCAAAAACCTGTGATCCCATTTTTGAATCAATAACCCGACTATATAGAGTCAATCCACTATCAGTTAGTATCCATAGATCTCTTAATATTCTTGCCACAAATACCACTAAAGGAAAATTTTTCTTCTTGCATTTATAATAAAACTTTTTATTTATTAAAATTAGGATTCCACAAATTTTTTATAAAATTTGGTAGGAATAAAATATATCTTTAACCCTTTACCAAAATATAATAAAGACGCTATATAAAATATTGAA
>JBHLLI010000045.1:0-28189 GCA_048885765.1 Candidatus Hermodarchaeota archaeon | reverse complement strand
ATTATATTTGTAATGGCTACTCTAATAACAGATCTATTATATGGAATATTAGATCCACGAATTAGATTTTAAATTAATTTAAAAAACAGAAAAATAATGAGATGAAAAGAATGGTAAAATCATATGAATTGGAATTAGAATTAGTAAAAGAAGAAATCCCAGTAGAAGAAAAAATCACAAAAAACGTGATCTCATGGACTTTCAAAAATTTTAAATTTCTATTACTCCCTGGATCTAGATTAGATGACTTGACCCAACGGGAATTAGAATTTGAAAGAATAAGAGGTAAGCGAAAATTTATTCGACGATTTAAATCAGTTTTAACAATTACAGGGATTGTTATTGTTTTTTTGATGTTAACATTAGCCGTATTCTGTCACTGGATTTCACCTTATAACATTGATTATGTAACTCACAGTCATCCTGGAGCCTGGTCACAACCCTCACCCTTGCATCCTCTAGGTCAATCAGAAATGGGGTATGATGTCTTATCAAGGTTAATATTTGGTGCGCGCTCCTCATTATCTGCGGCCTTACCATCAATAATGTTGAGTGTTTTGGGTGGTGTAATGATTGGAGTTACCGCAGCATATTATCGGGGATGGGTTGATTCTCTCTTAATGAGAATATGTGATATTCTTTTAGCCTTTCCAGGATTAATTCTTGCCTTGGTAATTATAGCTATTGTGGGTCAGCAAATTCAATATATTTTAATTGTATGGGGCATTCTAGGAATTCCGTTTTATGCCCGTTTGATTAGAGGTAACGTGCTGCAAGCCAGAGAATTACCATATATTCAAGCTGCGAAAGTAGCTGGAGCAGGAAATGGAAGAATAATGTTCCGTCATATATTACCAAACGTAGTTCAACCAATTATAGTTTCAGTTACCTTCAATATTGGTGGTTGGATTTTAGGGTTAGCTGCACTTTCATATCTGGGTTTTAGTGACCCTAATATGATAGAATGGGGAAACGATATTAACTTTGCGAGAACTAATCTCTACTCGGCACCATGGGCTTCTCTGTGGCCTGGTTTTATGATATTAATAACGGTGCTAGGTTTTATGCTTCTCGGTGACGGTTTAAGAGATGCGTTGGATCCAAGATTAAAAAATTTATAAATTTTTTTCCTATTTTTTATTTTTTTCTTAAAAACCACATTTTTAAAATTTAATTTAGGACTGTGTGAAGTATTCCCCCATTACGAGAAGATTCAATATCTATATTACTGTTTAATCTGATAATAGCTATAAAATGCATTTCCTCCTTATTATCTTTTGTAGTTTTAATTGCGACTTCCGCATATTTAAAACTTTAATAAATAATGAAAAAGATTTCAATTTAAAGCACTTCTAAACCCTGCTGATAAAACCTTCTTTTTCAAACAGATTCGCAAAATTTAAAACAGCTATAGGAGTAAATAAATGGTGAAATTCTAAAGTTAAAATAGCACAAATCTCCTTAAGGTTTAAAGATAATCCCATAAAATTTAGCAGCTCTTGAGTATCCCCTCCCCAAACATCCGGGGGTTCTGGAACTTTAAACTCATTATACTCATTTGATAATAAAAAAGGGATATAAAATTTCAAATTTTTTCTTCCAATATAATTCATAACCCATTTTTGTTTAAGATAATCGGGTTCCTCTATATTATCAACCTCAATAGAAACATGTCTACATAATTTGGTCCATAAAGCTAATATATCCTTCTTTAATTCCTCTAAATCTTTAACTCTCTCATCATAAAATTCTTCAATAACTGGCGATAGTTTGTCAAATTTTTTTACTGAATCCAATACAGATTTCTCATGAGTAACAAATGAATGAATTACTGATTTACCTATTAAAGCAATCTCATCTTTAGATATCGTAGAAGTTATATTCTCTTGATTAAGTTTATTATAAAGAGAAAACAACATTTCCTTTACTTTACCAAGTCGCTGGTAGTGATTTATCTCTAAAATTGGCCATATAGAGATTAAACTATCTTTGTTTTGTATTGAAAAGATATAACTTGTACATAGTGCAATAGAAATTACTCGTTTTAATTCAGTTGGATCACACTTTTCGATTGTGTCAAGAGAACTATGCCAAAAAGGATCTTCATGTCCAATCATTATACCGGGAATAGCTATAGGAAGAGCTACAAATACACCATGGTCACTTCCTCCTGTATATGGTACTATTCGATATCTCATCTGCATTTGAGTGCCGTTTATTGCCCTTCCTTTAGGGTGATCTGCTATTATCCTCGTGAAGTACTGAATTATATCATTTAAGATCGAAGGTCTTGAATAAGGTGCTAAACAAATATTACATGGATTCCCAACTTCTAAAGGATGTTCTCCAATCATATCCAAATTGATATTAAATAGAGCATTCTTAACAATATTTTCATGTTCCTTAATCCAAGGAAAAGTACCGTGAAACTCAGGAACCCACAGAAATCTTATGGTTCTTCTTGGAGGTCCAATTATATTTTTTTTTATTAACGCGCCAATTGAACGTGCTAATTCCAATAATCCTGCAGATCCACTTGCATTATCATTTACTCCCGCTGCAGGGTGACATATATGTGCTGTTAATATAATTTCTTCTTGAGGTTTTTCTGTTCCTTTTATAGCTGCTGAAATTACTTCTAATTCTCCATCATATATTTCAGCATCAACTTTAGCATGCAATTTAACAGGTCCTTTTTTCAATAAATCTTTCAAATATATTCCCTTCTCAAATGGAATGCTAAAACCAAAAGTTGTTTTCTCTAAATCTTCAGCTATAGCAGGAAATCTGTTATATATCGTCATACCTTTGTACCCTGCTGCTCGTTCTGGAGGGGGATAAACAATAACTCCTAATGCTCCTTTTTCTGCATACATTGTTGGTACGATGATTCTTGGTGCTTCCATTAGTACAATTTTTCCTTGAACATCTAGTCCTTCGTAATCTTCATCTTTAATACCTTTCCCAACATCTATTAATTCTGCGGTGATGTCACAAGCCCTTGATCTTCCCAAGATACACATTGGAATGTCCTGAAAACGACATATTATTTCCTTCTTAGGCTCTATTAAATTTAACTCTGCCGATCTAATCTCCCAACTTTGAGTTACTATCCATTCCCAAGTTTTTGTTTTTCCGTCGGCTGGGTATTTGTGAACCTTAATCTCATCCAAACCGAAAGTTCTTAATTCTTTCACTACATTTTGTATATTTTCATGGTAATCTTGAGATCCTACCACTCGATTATACTGTGAAATCTTCGATACCCAATCAAAAGCATATTTTCCACTAACTTCATTTAATACTACATCAATAAATTTAGAAAGATCTTTCATAAAATGGCACTTTTTTTGAAATTAAGATATTAATTAATTTGATATTACACGCTCTAAAAATATAAAACTTGTGATAAAAAAAAGGTTAATTTAATTGGTAGTTTTATTGCTATTAGCTACTATTGCACTAATGATACGAGGCCAGATTTCACGAGGAAGACTATGCCCCATTTCTTCAATAATCAAAAGTTCAGCTCCAGGTATAGTTGATGCAATCTCTTTACCAGCTTCAATAGAGTGAAATGGATCTTCTCTTCCATGAATGACTAGAGTTGGTGCTTTTATTGAAGAAATTAGTGGCTGAATATTACCAGGCACAGTTGTAGCTGCCATTTGGCGAACTGCACCTTCAAGGTAAAAACTTCTATCATATTCCTTTGTTCTATATTCTCTCCCTTCTACTGCATCGTAATCAAAATTTCCATATAACATACTATCGCGCTTGACCATTTCTTCGATATAAGCTTCACGTTCAGTTGGAACTGGAGAAAAATATTGAGCCAATATTTCAGACTTCGCTTGGGGTAAGGCAGGATTTCCTGTTGTACCCATAATTACTGTTAGAGATCGCACTCGGGATGGATTTCTATACGCAATAATTTGTGCAATCATACTTCCTATAGAAAATCCGCAAATATGTGCTTTTTCAATATTCAAAGCATCTAAAACTCCAAGGGCATCATCTGCCATATCTTCCAAAGTGTATGGAAGTTTAAGTTTTTCTCCACGAGTATAAGCTGCAGAAATCTCCATCATATCTGGAATACCTGCACTATCAAATTTAGAAGATAATCCTATATCTCGGTTGTCAAATCTGATGACAAAGAAGCCTTTTTCAACAAATTTCTCGCAAAATTCATCTGAGAAAGCTATAAGCTGGCTACCCAACCCTGCTATCAATAATAATGGTTCTGAAGCAGGATCCCCGATTGTTTCATACTCAATTTCTAGATTATTTACATGTGCTTTAGGCATTTTTGATAATCCTCAATTTTATTATTAGCCAGTTAAGATTTGAAATCTTATGCGGAATTTAAATTTATATTTGTAATTTTATATTTTTAAAATCATTTTAAATTGCGTGAATAATTCTATAGAGTATAACATTCCATAATAATACTTAAAGAGATAATAATCATAATTATTTATTTAATGAAATAAGAAAACGAACCTGATAATATAATTATTGAAAAAAGTAGAATAAAAAGATGAATATACCAGGCATTATTCTTGGAATAATTGTAATTATTGTAGCGTTTTCTTATTTATGGCCTTTTATTAAGGGGGCTCCTTGGATTCCGACTCGAATGAAAAAGGTTCGACAAATGTTATCTTTAGCGGATATTCAGCCTGAGGAGGTACTTTATGATTTAGGATGTGGAGATGGACGATTTATAATACATGCAGCACGGAAGTATAAAGTGAAAGCTGTAGGCATTGAACTTAATCCTTTATTTTATCTATGGTGCCAATTATTAATAACAATCTTAGGTTTGCGAAGAAGAGTTAAAGTTAAATACGGTAATTTCTTTAAGCGTAATTTGAGTAATGCGGATGTAGTAATATGTTATTTATTGCCAGAAACAAATGATAAATTGGAAGATAAACTTCTAAAAGAACTTAAACCATCTACCCGTGTAATTTCAAATTCTTTTGTGTTCAATAAATTACCACTTGTTAGTGAAGATATAGATCAAGGAATATATGTCTATAAAGTTGCTAAAACCTGAAAATCCTGAAAATTACTTCTCTAAAATTTGGGAAGTCATTTTGTTTAAAGACATGCAATTGGTCATTTTCATTGCTTTAGCAAGAGTTTGCTGCATATATTCCACATGAACTAACTTCTTGAGCTTTATTAAAGAATTTATTTTTAACTAAATCCAGAATTAAAAAATGGTCTATTTAAGGTTTTTATCTAAAATACTTTGTTTATAGTTTAGATTAAAATTAAATGAGTTGGATTGATATAAAAATGAAAAAAATAGTAATAATTGGTGGAGGAATAGCGGGTTTATCTGCGGGTTGTTATGCTAAAATGAATGGATATGATGCACATATATTCGAGATGCATAATCTTCCTGGAGGTCTTTGCACTGCATGGAAAAGAAAGGGATATACTTTTGATGTTTGTATTCATTGGTTGGAAGGTACTTCTCCCAATTCCCCATTCCATAGAATATGGCAAGAATTAGGAGTTATCCAAGATAAAAAAATTCATTATCATGATGTTTCTGTAAGGTTAATCTCAAATGGACAGATTGTTAATTTTTATTGCGATCCTGATAAATTAACTAAGTATTTAAAAGAGATTGCTCCGGAAGATAGTGAAATGATAGATGAATTAATCTATACTATAAGAAAAGCATATAAGCTGTTTAATCTGCCTTTAACAAAAGCAAAAGAACTATCTAATGTAATAGATAAGCTTAAATCAGTAAAAAGTTTCATACCCTTTATGAAATTCTTAATTAAATATGCAAGAATGAATATTAATGATTTTGCAGCTAAATTTAAAAATCCTATATTACAGCAAGCTATACTAGCTCTAATGGCAGATACTCAATTTGATCAATTTTTTGGTGTTCCTTTTATGATTGCAACCCAAGGTTGTGGATTCCCAGAAGGAGGTTCTCTTAGTTTTTCTAAGAGTATAGAACAGAATTATATTAAATTAGGCGGTAATATTCATTATAACTCAAAAGTTAAGAAGATTTTAGTAAACAATAATAAAGCTATTGGTATAAAACTTGAGGATGGTACAGAGGTGAAAGCAGACAAGGTTATTTCTGCTGCAGACGGTTATAGCACTATCTTCAAAATGTTAGATGGTAAATATTTAAATAAAAAAATCAGAGATTGCTACGAAACTCAAGCTACTTTTCCTACTTATTTACAAGTATCAATTGGTATAGATATGGATTTGTCAAAGGAGCCCAATCTTAATAACACAATTTATAATTTTTATGAACTTGAAAAACCAATTGAAATCGCTGGAAAAGAGCACAGATTCTTTAGCCTTAAGAATTATGCTTTTGATCCGACGCTTTCCCCCAAAGGTAAAACTACTCTCGTTGCTGGTTTCAGTTGCAAATTTGAAAATTGGGAAAAGTTACAATACGATAGAGAAAAATATCAACAAGAAAAAAAGAAAGTGGAAAGAGCTGTTGTTTCTTTTCTGAAAACAATTATCCCTAATATTGAAAACAAAATTGAAGCCATCGATGTAGCAACACCATTGACGATTGTTCGCTATACCAATAACTGGAAAGGCTCTTATATGGGTTGGGCTAATCCCTTTTCTGCTAAATTACCCCGAACTTTACCTAAGTTGAAAAACTTCTTTATGATTGGTCAATGGGTAGGAGATACAGGTGTATCTGGCGCCGCAAAAGGAGGTAGAGATAGTATAGAATATATATGTAAAAAGGACAAAAAAAGTTTCATTACTACTACGTCATAATTTTAGAAATAACCTTTCAATAGTCCTTAATTCCCTATTATTTATCCTAATTTTTTTTTTGCTTAAACTAAGATATCTGAAGTTATTTCGTGTAAAGACTTACAATTTGTCATTTTCATTGCTTTAGTAAAAGTTTGCTGCATATATTCCATATGAATTTGTACTCCTTTTATTCCTGCTCCAACTGAAGCGCGAATAATATCGCGACCAATTAGTACAGACTCAGCCCCCAGTGCTAACATTTTCAATACATCATATCCAGTCCGTATACCTCCATCAACAATAATTTTAATCTTACCCATAACCTCATTTACAATATTTGGTAATACTTCAGCGGTTCCAGGAGTATGATCCAACACTCGTCCCCCATGATTTGAAACAACAATAGCTGCAGCTCCTGCTTCTTTTGCTAATAAAGCATCTTCAGTAGTCATAATTCCTTTAATAATTACTGGAAGAGTTGTAGAAGATACTAATTCTTTAAGTTCTTCCAGCGATTTTTTGAAGACTGGTTTGTTATGTTTTGCCATTGCATATGAACCACACCCATCTACATCTATTCCAACAGCAACACACCTAACATCTTCAGCTTTATTAAAAAATTGCATTATAGTTCCTTGTTCTCTTGGTTTTACGATTTTAACACCCAAACCTCCCGCCTCAGCAATCGCATTAAGTCCAAAAGAATCTTCAAGAGAATATGTATAAGTGTCTCCTCTCCAGCCTAATGTTCCAGCATCTCTACAACCAAGAACTACTGAACGACAAAATTCTTCTTCTGATATTACTTTATCCCCACCAAAGCTATTAACACCGGCAACGCTTGCTGCCATAATTGGCATACTCAACTCTCTTCCAAAGAAGTTATAACTTGTATCAGGAGCGAAATCTTCTCCTATTAATTTCATCTTTAGTCTATATTTCCTTAGAGCTAAAAAATTATTATTAAAACTCGCACCACTTCCAATACCTCCAATACCGAGAGCTCTACCATAACTTTGTCCTTGACATAATCTACGTGGATCTCCATCACAATCCTTATAGACACCACAAATACCTTTTAACTTTTCTCTAGCAATATCGCGGACATCTTCTAAAGTTTTAATCTCAGATGTCATTCTATCACCTTGATAATCAAACCATTTTTTTTGGATCTAATAAATCCTCCAAGTTGTCTATTTTTAATCCCATTTCTTTAATAATTAACTTACATGACTTTCCTTCTTGGTATGCACGTTGAGCGATCTCAGAACACTTATCATAACCAAGAATAGGAGTCAAATTGGTAACAATCATAAGCATTTGTTCTAAATATTCATTGATTTTTGCTGTATTGGCTTCCAATCCAGATAAACAATAGTCAATAAATGAATTAATTCCTCCCATTAGTATTTCAATTGATTCGAGTAAGTTAAATATAATTAAAGGTTTACATACGTTCAAATCAAGAATACTCCCATAAGCCTCCCCAAATGAAACCACAGAATCATTTCCAATAACTTGCAAACAAACTTGTATTAATGCTTCAGATTGAGTAGGATTTATCTTACCTGGCATTATTGAGGAGCCAGGTTCATTTTTTGGTAATTTAAGTTCAGCTAATCCTGCTCGGGGGCCGCTCCCCATCCAGCGTATATCATTAGCCATCTTTAATAATGATAAAGCTAATAACCTTAAAGTTCCACTTAAATTGACAATAGCATTATGGGAAGCAATTCCTTCTGCTTTTACAGGATTGAGTTTAAAAGGTAGATCAGTAATTTTTGAGAGATGAGAAACTGTAAGCTTACCAAAATTCTTATGAGCATTCAAACCCGTTCCAAGAGCAGTTCCTCCAATTGGAATATAATATAACTCTTTACAACTATTTTGTAATCTATCTATATTAATTTGAATCTGTTTTCTGTAAACCTCAAATTCTAGAGATAGAGGAATCGGAACAGCATCTTGTAAATGAGTTCTTCCTACTTTAACAATATTTTTAAACTCTTTTATTTTAATATCCAATTGCTCAATAAGATTTTCTAATGTCGGGATTAATTTTTGGATCATATGTAAAGTGGATATATGCATTGTAGTAGGGATTACATCATTTGAGGATTGACTTTTATTTACATGGTCATTAGGGTGAATTGGTTGCTTTTGTCCTATTGGATAACCTAATATTTCATTAGCGCGATTCGCTAATACTTCATTCATATTCATATTTGTTTGGGTCCCAGACCCCGTTTGGAAGATATCAATAGGAAATTGATCAAGATATTTATTTTCTTTTACGATTTCATCAATTGCATTTAATATAGCATTACCATTTTCTTGATTAATTAGATCTAAATCCATATTGGCTAATAGGGTAGCTTTTTTGAGTTGAGCTAACGATATAATAAAAACTGGGGGGAAAACCTTTCCACTTATTTGAAAATTCTTAATAGCTCTTTGTGTATTTATTCCCCAATATACATTATTAGGAACTTCTATTTCTCCAAAAATGTCTTTTTCAATTCGGAAACTCAAATTAATTCACTTTACAAATTTTTTCTAATATTTTAATTAGAAAAAGCATATAAAATAAGTTTATACTATATTTTATAAAATTCATGCTAAAATAGAATTATTGGATAGTAGATGGAATTAGTCAAATAGATAATATATTTAGATTTATTAATTAATATCCATAAAATTTATTATAAGTTCAAAAATTGGGTTTTCAATGAATAATCAAACTGATAAAGGTTCGTTTGAAAATAATACAATTGAAAATATTATTAAAGAATTATGTGAAAAAATAGAAAAATATTACGTATTTCCTAAAATTGCTAAAAAAGTAACCCGATCTCTATTGAATAAGTTAGAGAAGGGTTTATATACTGGTATTTCTGATCCTATTAATTTTGAACGATTGATTTCAAAGGATTTGGTTGAAATATCAAATGATTTACATTTCTATTTTGAATACGATCCTAATATGGCTCAGAATTTAATACAAGAAGCCGATGAAAAAAAAGAACAAATTGAAGATGATTTCATTGAGTATAAAATAGGTTTAAAATCTGAGCAATATAGAAATTTTCATATTCTTAAAGCGGAAAGATTACCTGGAAACATTGGTTATATTAAATTGAATGACTTCCCACCTGCAGAATTCGCTGGAGAGACCATAATTGGAGCTTTACAATTCTTAGCTAATACTAATGTGTTAATTTTTGATATACGCAATAATGGAGGTGGATATCCATCCATGGTTGCTTTAATTATTAGTTATTTATTGGAACCGAACCCTAAACTGCTCACAAGTATTTATGAACGTAAAGACGACAAAATTTTTCAAAATTGGACACTTCCATATGTTCCCGGAAAAATTTTTCCCGAAAAACCAGTTTATGTTTTAACAAGTCGAAGATCCGCTTCAGGAGCAGAAGAATTTGCTTATGCCTTAAAAATGCAGAAGAGAGCCACGATCATAGGAGAGACTACACGTGGAGCGGCAAATCCTGTTAATGTTTTTCCTATTTTAGATAAATTTGTGATATGGTTACCTATTGGAACACCTACTAATCCGATCTCAAAAGATAATTGGGAAGGAAAAGGGGTTTCACCGGATTACAATATTCCTCAGGAAAAAGCCTTAGAAAAAGCACACTTGCTTGCTTTTGATGATATAATTAATAATCTTGATGATGAGGAAGTTTTAAGAATGGTTAAATTTGAATTAGAATATTGTAAGACATTTTATAATTCCATAGAAGTTGATCTGAAAAAAATAAAAGACTTTCAAGGTCAATATGAACAGTATAAAATTGGTATCAAAGATAATCAAGCATTTATTGAACGAGCAAATTTAAAACACCAAATAATTACTAAAGATAATATAATATACTTCACTGATGAGACTCTGAAATTTTGGTTTGAAGAGGAGAATAATAAGAAGATATTAAACATTGAAAGAAGAGATTTGCCTAAAATATTTAGATTATATAGAATATCAGAAAGTGAAAATAAATAGAGCAATATATATTATCTTGTGTTAATTTTCTTATTAAAACTGAGATGGAAGGGAAAATAAACATTTTGAGGGTTCAATATTGAGTGAAAGATTAGAAAACCATGAAAAAATACCTGAGGATCCTACTTGTTATAAATGTGATTGCTCCGATTATTGTGCAATAGGAAAACCAAGCAGAGAATTAGAAAATTGTCCAATAAAAACTAGTCCTGATATTCAAAAACAAGCTATTAAACTATATGAGACAGACGAATTCATAAAAAGATCTAATATTGCAGCAACAATAGCAAAATTTCATGGAGCAAAACCTCGATTAAAGGATACAATAGAATATGCTAAAGCAATGGGATTTAAGAAATTAGGAATTGCTTATTGTGGAGCCTTACAAGCAGAAACTAAAAAAACTACAGAAATCCTTCACCATTATGGTTTTGAAGTTAGTTCAGTATGTTGCCCAACGGGTATTAATAAAAAAATTAATGTAGAAATACCAGAAGAATTCAAACACTATTCTAAAACCTATTTTGATCATGTATCTTGTAATCCTGTGGCTCAAGCTTTATTACTAAATCAAGCTAAAACAGATATGAACGTAATAATAGGATTATGTGTTGGTCATGATGTTACTTTTACGCATCTTTCGAAAGCCCCAGTTATCACATTAATAGCTAAAGATAGGTTAATTCGACATCATCCCTCAAAATCGTTGGATACACTTTATGATGAGCTGACATAAAAAAACTTCAAGTATTTCTTTTCTTTCTTCTAATAGTTTCTTGAAATTCAAGTAATATTCCTAAGTCATTTACTGTGTCCAAATAAGCAATTTTTTGTTTTCCTATTTGTCTTTGATGAAGAATTTCATAACCTTTTTCTGTAAATGCCTTTACAATAGCATCTAGTTCATCAACAAAAATTCCAAAATGGTGTAAACCTTCTCTACCCGAGTCTAGGAATTCTTTAAATATACATTCGCCGTTAATGTATTGAATCAATTCAATTTGAACATTAAATATCTTACTTAAAGCTAACTTGGTCGAGATTATACAATCTTTTCCCCTATATTTACAGTGAGCGTCATAGCTCTCAAGAAACGCAAACTTTGGAAGACCATAAATGGTTTCTAATATTTTAGCTTGTTTTTCTATGTCTTTATATACATAACCAAGTTGATCAACTTTAAGATTGTCAAAATTAAAGTTAATTCTTTCCATTTTTAATAAGAATCAATTTTTTCAATTAAAATTAACCAAACGTTTTATAGAGTATTAAAATAAGGTTTATTAATTAAATTAAAAAAATCATTATTAAGCTGGACTTTTGGATATTATAAATTGGAGGGGTAATTTATTCGACTACTTGAATATGAAAGCAAGATGATTTTTAGCAAATTTGGTATTCCACTTGTAAAAAGTATAGTGATTGATCGAAAAGATATTATTGAAGAAAAGGTAAAAAATTTCACATTTCCAGCAATAATTAAATCCCAAATTGCTATAGGGAGTAGAAAGAAGGCAGGATTAATAAAAATTGCTCAAACATCGGAAGAAGCAGTATCTCTATGTAAAGAGTTTTTTCAGAAAAAGGTTGCTGGATTCCAAGTGCAAGCTATTTTGATAGAGGAATTAACCGAGATAAAACATGAATATTATTGTTCAATTGCATTGGATGCCTCAGGAAGACAGTTTTTTATTATTGCGAGTAAAGAAGGAGGAATTGAGATAGAAGAAGTAGCAAAATCCCGTCCAGAAGCAATTGTCAAGGAAAATTTTTCGATTCAAGAAGGATTAAGTAAAGAGATTTCATATAAGGTTGGACAAAAATTAGGCTTTTCAGATAAACTTTTAGACTCAGCCGTTGAAATTTTCAAAAAATTATGGGAAATTACAATATCTCTTGAAGCACAGTTGGTAGAAATAAATCCTCTGGTTCTAAGTTCTTCAGATTTGATAGCGCTTGATGGCAAAATGATTATTGATGATGATGCCGCATTTAGGCAAACTATAATCCAAGATTTTCAAGAAAAAAAACTCAGTGATTTAGAAAAATTAGCAATAGAAGCAGGTTTTTCATTTATACAACTTGAAGGAGACATTGGGATATTAGCAAATGGAGCAGGTTTAACAATGGCATTATTGGATGTACTTTCTGAGTTGGAATTAAAACCAGCAAATTTTTTGGATGTGGGTGGTGGTGCGAGTAAAGAACGTGTATATAAAGCATTAAAATTAATATTCAAGTTACAACCGAAATGTATTCTAATAAATATATTTGGGGGAATTACTCGATGTGATATTGTAGCAGAAGCAATCATTCAAGCCTTAAATAATTTTAAAGACACTCCTCCAATGGTAATTCGATTGACTGGTACTAATGAAGCAGAAGGAATTGCTTTGTTAAAAAAAGAAGGAATTATTGCTTATACAGAAGTAATGGAAGCTGTTAAAAAAGTAAAAGAAGTGGTGGAGTGATATAATGTATATTAATGAAAATTCTAAAGTTGTTGTTCAAGGTATTACAGGGAATCAAGGTATATTTCATACTAAACTTATGTTAGAGTATGGGACAAATATAGTGGCTGGAGTAACACCCAAGAAAGGAGGCCAAGAAGTTCATGGTGTTCCTGTTTTCAATACAGTAAAGGAAGCAGTTGAAGAAACTCAATGTGATACGAGTATTGTTTTTGTCCCTGCCCGATTCACATTTGGAGCAGTAAAAGAAGCTCTATTAGCAGGAATAAAAATTACATGTATTATTACGGAAAATGTTCCTGTACATGATATGTTAAGACTTGTTGAAATGGCAAATGATAAAGAACTGCATCTAATTGGTCCGAATTGCCCAGGTATGTTAATACCTGATAAAATCAAGTTAGGAATTATGCCAGGAGATATGTGTCATTACGGTAATGTAGCGGTTATTTCAAAAAGTGGAACTCTTTCTTATGAAATTACAAAAGCAATAGGTGATGCGGGAATTGGCGTTTCTGCCTATATAGGAATAGGAGGAGACTCTGTTAGAGGCAAAACAATGAAGGAAGCTGTAGAATATTATGCTAAAGATAATGATTCAAAAGTAATTGTTCTTATAGGAGAAATCGGAAGTGATGAAGAAGAAAAAGCAGCAGAATTTATTAAAAAACACCTTTCTAAACCAGTGGTCGCGTATATTGCTGGAAAAAGTGTCCCCCAAGGAAAAAGAATGGGCCATGCAGGAGCTATTATTTCAGGTAATTTTGGGACTGCTCAAGGAAAGATTAAAGCCTTAGAATTAGCTGGATGTATTATTGCAGATCTTCCTTGGGATATTCCTCACATAATTAAGAAACTTTTGTAAAATAATTAGAATCTAATGAAAACCTTAGATCGCAATAAATAATATTATATATAAGTGAATCTTAATTGAATCTAATTAAAAATCCAAATCAAAAAATGAAAAAGTCAAATTTAAACACAATTGTCTTATTTATTCTAATCTTATTCTTCGGAATACAGGGTGTTTTTGTTTTAAATTCATCTGTTACAGGTAAAGTGCCGAATGAAAAATTAAAAATGTCGCAGCCAACTTCTATTGTTATTGGAGTAATAATGGGACCTTTTTCAATAGATCCACATGATGCTTGGGATCATGGTTCATTTAACGTTATTGAACAAGTTTGTGAGGGCCTCTTTGCTTATAATCTATCACATCCAAATAAAGAAATAATCCCTCGATTAGCATCTGATTTTGGAACTTGGTCTATTGATGGTTTGAATTATACGGTGACTCTTAGGCAAAATATTCTTTTTCATGACGGTTCTTCTTTTAATTCAACTGCTGTAAAATGGAATTTTGATCGATTAGCTTATTTAACCAATACAACTGGAGAATTACCTAGTTCTAGTGTAAAGGCTTCTCATAGTTCTTTATATCGTTGGTTTGATGGTACACCTTTTATAAATAGAACAGAAATAATAGATTCTCATACAATCAAGTTCATATTAAATAAACCATTTGGAGGTTTTGAGGCTTTATTATGCTTTAGTGGATCCTATATAATATCACCATTATCTACTCCTCCTATAACTTTTATTGATGTGAATTCAGGAGATTTAATTGGTACAGGGCCCTTTGTATATGATAACTATATTACTGATACTGAAGTGAATTTTCATGCTTTTGACGAATATTGGAGAACTAATTCAACAACTAAAGATTTAAAATTAAAAATTATCCAAGATAGCTTTTCTCTGACTAGAGCATTAATTGATGGAGATGTTGATATGTTAATAAATCCATCACATCTGTATTTTAATAATATCACAAATTCACCAAATCTCAATTTGACAGAGTCATCAAAAGGAAGTTGGGTATTATTTTATTTAGGAATTAACAATCATCTTATAAATCAAACTTATAGAGAAGCAATTTCTTATGCGCTGAACTACTCTTATTTTACTGATTATTTATATGGAGGCTATGTAGAAAGATTAAAATCTCCTATACCAAAAGGTATGCTCTATAGTAATTATTCATACAATGTTCCTATATTTAATTTGACTAAAGCTAGGATTGTAATGCAAAGTATGGGGTACGGTGATAGTTGGGATGTTACTCCAGGAGGGATCCATGAATCTAATTGGGAATCAGCCAATTTCAGAACCTTAAATTATACGTATATCATCGGAAGTTCAACCCAAAAAGCTTTAGGTGAAGAAATAAAAGATAATTTCGGCAAAATAGGAATAACAGTTGAACTTTACAATAGTACTTGGATTGAGATGATACTTAAATTTTATGAAGAAAGTGGATTTAGTAGAGATATGCTTGAGCTCTTTTTTATTGGTTGGGGTGCAGATTATAATGATCCTTCTCAAATTCTCAATATTTTACTAAGTAACAGTACATATGCTTTTAATTTCGCTCAATATAATGGTGGATATGGTGGTTTTAAACCTTATAGTCAAGAGAATGATGTTGAACTTTTAATGGAACAAGCGATCAGTAGTACTAATAAAGATGAGCGAAGACAGTTATATAATAAAATCCAAGAACTAATTATAGAACGAGATTTTCCATGGGCTTTTGGAATTACACCTAAATCTTATATTGCATATCATAAAGATATTGAAGGAATAGAGGAAAATGCTTTTGTAAGCGCTGATGAAGAGGGGGCAAGTTCATTAAAAGGAGATTTTCAATTATTAAGCTGGAAATATACTCCATCTCCAGGAGGTATTTCAGGCTATGAAACTATTTTAATTTCTTTCATAGCTTTGATTTCTGTAGTGTACATCATGAAGTATAAGATTTTTAAAAATAAAAATTAATACTCTTTTTTTTTAATCTTGTTAATCGTTTAGACTTAATGATTTTACAAAATCATTTATAAAAGATTTCATATCGTAAATAATTCTCTGACTATTCCTAATTTTACTAAAAAAATTTTATATATCACACAAAATTTCTTTATCAATGATTAAAAAGTTCTATCCATCTTCACTTTATAATTTTCTTAGATTTATTCGATCCAACCCAGCCAATAATAAAATACTTGATTGTGGCGCTGGTGGTCCAGATCCGAAGCTAGCTTTTTTCCATGAAAATGGATTTGAGTCATATGGTATTGATATTTCTGAGGATCAAATAATGGAAGCACAAAATTATTGTAAAGAACATAATGTTAAGTTAAATATAATAAAAGGAGATATGAGAAATATTCCCTTTGATTCTAAATATTTTGGTTATGTTTATTCTTATCTTTCCATGGTGCATTTAAGTAAAAATCAAACGTCTCAAGCCATTAATGAGATTTATCGTGTGTTGGTACCAGGAGGACTCTGTTATCTAAACTTCCTTTCAAAAGATGACAAATGGTATGATAAAAATGAAGAGACTAAACCAGGAGAAATTCTTAGCGATAATGAAGAAAATATTCATAGTTATTATGATGATGGTGAACCCGACGATTTTTTTCACAACTTTGACATTTTATATAAGGAAAAAAGACATATTCTTAAAGGAAGATATTTTAATACTGGACGGACATGTGTCTTAGATTATATTTTGAAGAAAAGGTCTTAGCAACGTCAATACCTTTATGATCGCTTGCAGAAATATGTTGGAAAAAGGGTTCGATTAAAAGGAGAGCCTATTTATACCAAGCACGTGAAGTTTGAGAGTACGATTAAATCAGAAGGGATTATTTGTATAGATATAAAAGAAATCTGAATATTCATAAAAAAAAATTAAAAATTATAGATATTATTTATTTTTACTATAGAAAAGTAAGTGTAGTGTTCTCCTGGAAAAAGAGCTCTTGTTGGAGGTCCCGATAAGAATAAGAAAGTATTTATTGAGATTGCATCTCCTTCAAATGCAGTTATAATATCTGTGATTGCAACAGAAAAATACCAAGTAAAAGTACTAATTGAGACTGTATATGCGCAGGTGCCATTCAAATACATATTATTGAAAATCGAAATTATGAATAAATCCTGGTCATAGGCTTCTACGGAATATTGAGCAACAACCTGATAAAAGCCTGTTTCAGGGACTATATATTCATCCGTAGCGAGGTTAAATGCATCATGACTATCAAAACTTTTATGTGTATAATTCAATCTTTGATATTCAACTCCATTCAAATTATAACTGCTATCCAAATAAACTCTTGCCATGGGTAAAACATAATGTGTTGGTTGATCTCCTGTAAAGTTAAGTTGAATAAGAGCAAATCCTCCTATTAAAACACCAGACATTCCAAAAATAAGTGCTATTACGGATAAAGCTTTACCAATTTTTGCCATTTTTAATTTCCTATTTTTATTATTTTTGTAAAATAATAATAAATTAAATTAATCTCTATATAAGTTCTTGCACTTTTCTCTCAACCTTCTTTTATTTCTAGCACAAAATTATATATTTTCCAACAATTTTATTAAAGGGATTTGCACATTATTAATATTTCAGAGTGGCCAAAAAACTTAAAAAGTAAACATATCTCTAAATAGAATATGAATTTTTTGTATCTATGATCAAATTAATCCTCATAAAATATAGGCAACTTATAGCCAATGTTTGTTGCTTGCTTTCCTCTATTAATAAAATAATTTATTGGATCATTGAATTAATAAAATTTTCAAAAGAGTATTAAGTTCTATTTTTATAATTTTCTCTAAGTTCTCTTGATTTGATGCTTTGTTTTTGTTTTTAACGATAGAGGTGAAGATAGCAATAATTTTTTGTAATTGGGGGGAAAATATTCCCGTAAAAATATAGTAAGAAAAATTTATTAGAAAACGGATTCTACATAAATTATCAGTTTTATACAAATTATTAAAAAAAATTACTGAGTTAGATAATTTTGGCGCAAAAAAATATTTACGAATATGACGCAAAGAAGTTATTAGCAAACCACTTACCAAAATACTACCCAGAATTTGAATATCATAATAAATTAGCAATTGTTACAAGTGAAACTAATTTAAATCAATTAATTTCAGAAGAACCATGGATTAAAACAGAAAAAGTAGCTGTTAAACCTGATCAACTTTTTGGGAAGAGAGGAAAAGCTAAGTTACTTTTACTTGATGCTAATTTTGATGAGATGAAACGATTCTGTAAAGATAATTTAGATAAAGTATTTGAGATTGGTAGTGTTAGAGGTGAACTTAAACGTCTGTTAGTAGAACCTTTTATCCCCCATGAAAAGGAGTATTATGTTTCGATTACATCTGAAAGAGACAATGATATTATTCATTTTAGTTTTGAAGGAGGTATATTTATTGAAGAGAATTGGGATAAAGTTACACATATACCAATTCCAATTGGTACTGACATAAATACATTTAATTTATCTGATAAATTACCAGATTTGGGCGATTTAAAAGATGGGTTGATTCCATTTATAAAAGGTTTGTATCAATTCTATGTTGATCAAGATTTCGCTTTTCTTGAGATTAATCCTTTCGCTTTATCAATCGATAAAAAAATAGTTCCTTTAGATGTTAAAGCGCGTTTAGATGATACAGCAGCATTTCTTCATACAGATACGTGGGGAAATCCTAATAATCCAATAGAATTTCCAGCAGGGTTTGGTCAAGAGATGAGTCCAGAAGAAGTAAAAATTAAAGAACTTGATGAAAAAACAGGTGCTTCTTTAAAACTCACCATTTTGAACAGAGATGGACATGTTTGGACAATGGTAGCTGGAGGAGGGGCTTCTGTTATATATACGGATACAATTGCCGATCTTGGATTCTCAGAAGAATTAGGTAATTATGGAGAGTACAGTGGTAATCCAAGTCAAGAACATACACAGATTTATGCCCAAACCTTAATAGATCTCATTACTGAAAATCCAGACCCTGAAGGAAAAGAGAAATATTTGATCATAGGTGGTGGGATTGCGAACTTTACTGATGTAAAAGCTACATTTGGAGGTATTGTAAGTGCAATTAAAAAATCAGTAGATAAATTGAAGAAAGCAAATGTTAAAATATTAGTACGTAGAGGGGGTCCTAATGAGAAACAGGGTTTAGAGTTAATGAGACAAGTGGGAGAAGAAACTGGGATTCCTATTGATATTTACGATCGATACAATAGTATGACACATCCCGTTGCCAGAATGATTGAAAAAATGAAAGGTGAAAAATGAATGGAAAGTTATGAATTATTTGATGAAGATACTCAAGCAATTATTTATGGATTCCAAGCAAATCCAGTTCAGAGAATGTTAGATTTTGATTATGTTTGCAGACGGAAAAAACCTTCTGTTGCGGCAATGATAAGACCTACTCAAGAAGCAGCAATAGCATATCATAAAGTCTTTTGGGGAAGCAAAGAAATTGTCATTCCTGTTTATAAAAATCTTGAAATGGCAGTTAAAAAGCATCCCAATGCTAATGTTATGATTAATTTTGCGTCTTTTCGATCCTCATATGATACAAGTAAAGAAGCTCTTGAAGCAGATTCAATTCGGGTAGTAGTTATCATTGCAGAAGGGGTTCCAGAGAGACAAACTAGACATTTAATAAAACTAGCTGTTGAAAAAGGAAAAATCATTATAGGACCTGCTACGGTAGGGGGTATAAAAGCTGGAGCTTTTAAGATTGCTAATACCGCAGGAACTCTTGAAAATATCATCCTTTCAAAGTTATATCGCCCTGGTTCAGTAGGTTTTGTTTCTAAATCAGGGGGTTTAAGTAATGAAATGAATTTCATGATAGCACAAACTACAGACGGAGTCTATGAGTCTATTGCGATTGGAGGAGATCGGTATCCTGGTTCAAGATTAATTGATCATTTGCTTAGATATGAAGCTAACCCTAATATTAAAATGCTTGTGTGTTTGGGAGAAATAGGGGGAACAGAAGAATATGAAATTGTTGAAGCTTTGAAAAGTGGAAAAATTAGGAAGCCCATTGTTATTTGGGTCACTGGTACTGCTGCGAAAATACTTCCTCAAGGCCTCCAATTCGGTCATGCAGGAGCGATGGCTGGAAGTGATAAAGAAACCGCAGAAGCTAAAAATAAAGCTCTTAAGGAAGCAGGGGCGCATGTTCCTGAATCTTATGAAGATTTTGACAAATTAATCAAACAAACATATGAAAAATTAGTACAAGAAGGAACAATTACACCTTTGAAAGAAGAAGAACCTCCCAATATTCCTACAGATTTCAATGAAGCTGTTAGATTAGGATTAGTTAGAAGACCTTCTGATGTAGTTGTAACTATAAGTGATGATAGGGGAGATGTTCCTACATTTGCAGGAGTTGGGTTAGATAGTATTATCAAGGATAACAAATCAATAGGGTATGTTATTGGACTTTTATGGTTTAAACGAGAATTACCAGAATTTGCCCAGCAATTTATTGAAATTGTAATTAAGCTAACAGCTGATCATGGTCCTGCAGTATCAGGTGCACATAACGCTATCATCACTGCTCGTGCGGGAAAAGACCTTATGTCAGCTTTAGCAAGTGGTATATTGACTATTGGTCCTAGATTCGGAGGTGCAATATCAGATGCTGCAAAATATATCAGAGAAGCTTTACAAAAAAGAATGATGCCTCAAGAGTTCGTTAAATATATGAAAGATGTAGTCGAAATTAATATTCCAGGCATAGGACATCGTATCAAATCGGTTCAAAACCCTGATGTAAGAGTGCAACTACTTAAGGAATTCGTTTTTAAAAACTTCAAAAATCATCCCCACCTAGATTTTGCACTTGAAGTTGAGAAATTAACGACAGCAAAGAGAAATAATCTTATATTGAACGTTGATGGATGTATAGGGATCACATTTTTAGATTTGTTGGAAAACTTAGATTTTACTCCCGAAGAAATTGAAGATGTTATATACAGTGAGGCATTGAATGGTTTATTTGTACTTGGGCGTTCAATAGGGATGATGGGACATGTATTTGACCAAAAGCGTCAACGTGCCGGTCTTTATAGGCAACCTTGGGATGAAATATTATTTACTGAATAAAATTCTAAATATGTAATAATTTTTTTTACAATAAATAAAAAAAAAAAAATTTTAAACACAAACAAAAATTCTAAAGCAAATGTAGTAAAGGCAACATTTTGTTTTAAATAAAATAATCTATTTAGGGTTAAAAACAACTATTAATTTATTCAAAATGTGATGAAACTCATGACTAAATCGAATGAAAAAATAATCTACACAATTGTGGATGAAGCCCCACGGTTAGCCACTTACTCTTTCCTCCCAATTGTGAAAAAATTCGCCAGTGTAGCAGGAATCTCCGTAGAAACAAGGAACATTTCTCTAGCGGGTCGAATTCTTGCAAATTTCCCGGAATATTTAACAGAAGAACAAAAACAATCCGATGATTTAAAAGAGATTGGAGTATTGGTCAGAAACCCCGAAGCTAATATCATTAAACTTCCAAATATAAGTGCTTCAATCCCACAAATTAATGCAGCTGTTAAAGAACTCCAAGAAAAGGGATATAATGTCCCCAATTATCCTATTGATCCCAAAACCGATGAAGAAAAGGCGATCCTGAAGAAATTTAATATTGTTAAGGGAAGTGCTGTAAACCCAGTAACCCGTATGGGAAATTCAGATAGGAGAGTTCCAGGACCAGTCAAAAATTTTGCGAAAAAAAATCCGCACTCTATGGGTATTTGGACAAAAGACTCCAAATCTCATGTAGCTACCATGCAGGAAGGCGACCTACGATCAACTGAAATCTCAACTACCATTACAGAGCAAACCGCGGGCAATTCAACCATTGAATTTATCGACACTACGGGTCAAAAAATAGTTTTATTAGACAAATTGGCTTTAATTCCAGGTGAAATCATAGATGCTTCCATAATGAGCAAGAAATTGCTTAGATCTTTCTTGGAAGAACAGATCAAAGATGCTAAAGAACAAGATATTTTATTCTCGGTTCATCTGAAGGCAACCATGATGAAGGTCTCCGATCCAATCATATTCGGCCACGTTGTATCTATCTATTTCAAAGAAGTATATGAAAAACATGCAGAAACCTTCAAACAGCTTGGAATTAGCCCTCGAAATGGTCTAGGAGAACTATACGCTAAAATTAAAGAATTATCGCCTGAGAAGCAAAAAGAAATAATAGATGATATCGAGGCTTGCTATGCGACTCGACCAAAATTAGCGATGGTAGATTCTGACAATGGAATAACCAATTTACATGTGCCCTCCGATGTGATTATCGATGCATCAATGCCGGCAGCAATTCGGAACGGTGGTCAAATGTGGGGTCCCGATGGAAATGCGTATGATACCAAATTTGTCATTCCCGATTCGAGTTATGCCAGTGTGTTCCAAATCACCATTGATTACTGTAAAGAGCATGGAGCTTTTGATGTTTCAACAATGGGAACCGTACAAAACATAGGTTTAATGGCTGAGGCAGCTGAAGAATATGGCTCTCATAACAAAACTTTTGAATTAAAAAGCAAAGGAAATGTTCGTGTAGTGGCAGAAAATGGTGAAGTATTATTGGAACGTCCTGTAGAAGAAGGAGATTTCTTCCGTATGTGCCAAACTAAAGATCTACCGGTCCAAGATTGGATTGGATTAGCAGTCAGGCGGGCCAAACTCACTGGTTACCCAACTGTGTTCTGGTTGAATGAAAACCGCCCCCACGATGCTGAGTTAATAAAAAAAGTGAATCTATATCTGAAAGATCATGATACTACCGGTTTAGATATAAAAATAATGAACTTGGAAGATGCCACTCGAAATGCATGTGAATTAATCAGTGAAGGAAAGAACGTTATCGCAGTTACGGGTAATGTATTGCGAGATTATCTTACCGATCTGTTTCCAATCCTTGAAGTTGGCACTAGTGCAAAAATGCTCTCAACCGTTCCATTAATGGCAGGAGGAGGATTATTCGAGACGGGAGCGGGCGGAAGTGCGCCAAAACACGTTCAACAATTTATAAGCGAAAATCACTTGCGATGGGATTCCTTGGGTGAATATCTTGCATTAGCAACTTCATTCACACACATTGGTCGCCGATTAAATAATTCTAAAGCTATATTGCTGGCGGAAACATTAGATCAGGCAATTGAGAAATATTTAATTAAAAATAAATCTCCCTCCCGAAAAGTCAATGAAATTGACAATCGCGGTAGCCACTTCTATTTAACAATGTATTGGGCTCAAGCTCTCGCTACACAAGATAAGGATGCTGATATAAAAGCCCGGTTTGCACCTCTTGCCCAAACTTTGACAGAAAATGAAGCCAAAATTACCGAAGAATTACTCACTGTTCAAGGGACTCCGGTAGATTTGAAAGGTTATTATAAACCTGATGATGAAATTGCCGAAAAAATGATGCGCCCGAGCAAGACTTTTAATGCTGCACTTGATGCACTATAATATCCTTTTTCTTTTTTCTATTCTATATCTCTATTTATGTTTAAAAATTCAACCTATAAGAGATAATGGAACTATATATTTATAATAGAATCTTTTAAAGTTTAAAGAAAAAATAGATTCAGCATTCAATTTACATCCTTTTTTGGTTTTGGCAAAATTTAACCTGTTGGATAAATTCAAAAACATTAAAAGGTTTTTTTTTAAAGCAAATTGCCCCTGAAGCTAATACTTCTTCTTTCACACTTGGATCTCCACTTACAATTATAATTTTTGCGTTTTTTTCTAATTCTAAAATTGCTTCAGTTGCTTCAATACCGTTCTTATGTGGCATATGATAATCCATTATGATGTAATCTGGTTTTTTAATGAGTTTTTGGAATTTAATAACAGCTTCTTCACCATTTGTAGCATTATCAATGATGTTAAAACCCATCATCGGGAAAATTTTATTATAAATCTCTAAAACCGAAATATCATCATCTACAATAAAAAAACTCATATTCTCATCCACTATTTTCAAGAAAAAATACGAAAAATGAAAAAAATTATATTTTACTAATTTGAGAAGCCTAAATACTCTAAAACTTTGTTCTTAATTTGCTCCATCGTAGTTGTATTAGTATTTTCTTCCAAGTAATTAATTGTAAAAGTGAGTTTACCAGCGACAGTTACTACAGGAATTACGAGTTCTATATAAGGAGTACCGGATGTAACAAATATAAACCGATCCAACTCTAATAACCCATATTTTTTAGGATAATCTAAAAGGCCAAGATTAGTTATAGCTAGACCCGGAAAATTAGGAATTTGTTTTTTAGCTCTCTTATTTGCTATATTTTTATCATCATTACTATAAGCGTGAATTTTTTCATACCTACTGAAAGTTGAAGGAACAATTTTTCCAAAAAGGGAAAATTGCCGGGCATCTACCATAGTTTGATCAACCAGGTCTGTGATAGTAGCAAATTCAAAAATTTTATTAATATAAAGATTTTCTTTTGCTTTATTATTGAAAACTCTAGCATTCTCCCAAAAATCTTTTTTTGGATTGTATGAGAATTTAAAGTCAAATCCTGAGACATAAACTCCAACGTATTCACCTATAGGCTTTTTATAACGCTTTCTAGTATTAACCGGAATCATAACATTTTGTTTTCCCCCTTTAAAAGGACCTCGTACTGTATTTCTTGCTGCTAGAAAAGCCGTGTTAAGAGCTGAATTCACTGTTACACCATTTTGATTACAAATTTCAACAAGATTCGATGTTTCCTCTTCACTTAATTCCACCGAGATAATTTGAAAGTTATAATTATCCCAAAAAGCTTTAAATATGTTATCCTCGTCCTCTTCATCAAAAATAATCTTTTTTTTTTGCCATAAATCATTCATTTTTTTAATTGCAAATCCTATTGCTTTACCAATTTTAATATCTATCGGAAAATTATCTGGAGTTGCTAAAGGTGGCTCTGGCATCTCATTTACTTCTTGAGCTGGATTTCCAAGATACAAAAGGAGATCACGAGCTAAAATGGCTAACGAAGTTCCATCACATATTACATGATGACAAATAATTAGAATCTCAGAAATCTCTGTTGATTGAATTAATATAAATCGAGCTAATGGTCCTATTGATAATTCAAAACGGAGTTTATAATCGTTTAAGATCTCTCGATTCCAATCTTTATCTGGTGTCCGTTTAATTACCTTTATGGAGTTTTCAGGAACGCTATCATTTGTATACCAAGTATCGCCGTTATCATCCATATAAATTCGAACTCCCAATAACCGATGTTGCTGTCTTAGTTTATGCAAAGCATCTCTTAAATTTTCTTCTGAAATAAAACCTTTTACTCTTGCTATTATAGATATAGTTTGATTAGGAGACCTAAAGAATCTCCTTTCAAACGAGTTTAATTTTCTTTCAAATTTCTTATATTGTGTTGATTCAAGTTGTGTAATTTTTTAACACCTATTTTTTATTTTTCGATCGAACGTCGATCGATTCTTTTTTCTAAGATTGTAATATTAAATTTAATATTTAAGTATTTCGATCATCGCTCGAGAAGATCAATAATTCTTATTTACAAATTAGCTTAAAGTTTTCTAATTATAATTTAAAAGCATTGAGCAATGATCAACATCTTTAAATATATAATCATTCTATATATTATATAATGACAACTAAATTATCGTCAGCAAAAGAAAAAATAATAGCTATTGCAGAAGAACTAATAGAAAGCGAAGGTTATGTCAATGTTAGCGCTCGCCATATCGCAAAGAAGGCAAATATTAGCGTTGGAACCCTTTATCACCACTTTCCAAGAGGCAAAATGGAGATCGTTCTAGCAATTGGTGAAAAATACAGTGAAATATTAGGAATGTCAGAATTCCTTGCTGATCCTGATGCAAATCCTAAAGTGTGGTTACGTAAAAACTTAGAATTGAATCAAAAAAAGAAAGCTTTCATTACCGCAATGGAGATAGAAGCCATGTCACGACCTGATGAAGTTGAAGCACTTATCAAAGAAAATATTGAAAAAAGAGAGGAAACCCAAAAAAGCCTTTTTAAAGCTTATAATATGATGGAAAAGTTTGCAGGGAAAAAGCTTAGTATTGAAAGAGCGCAGCTGATGCAAAAAGTACTTAAAGCAATTATGCGACGGCATATTGTCTTTGGGAATCATTTTGGTTCAAATGATGAGTTTATTGATCTATTTTTCAAAATTGCTAAAGCTATAGCTACTGATTGATAAAAAAAAATTGAAAAAATGACATTATACTAGTAATTAATTTCATCAACTATTTCGTAATGCTGTGAAAAGTTATCATGTTTTAAAAGAATCTCTTGTGCTTTTTTGGGCACATATGAATTTTCATAGTCCTCCCCAGCAAATTCTTTTACAGCTTTTAAATTTTCAAATATCATTATTGTAATGAATTCGACCTCATATTCTAGTTGACGTTTTAAAAGACTTATTTTTCTATATCCTTTAATGTTTCTGCTTTCAATAGAAGGAAAAATTTCAGTTTTCAATAAGGTTTCATAAGTATCTGCATTTTCAAATGAAGTCCAACCATGCCAGACTCTTGCAATCATTTTTCAAAACTTTTTAAAGATTATTTTTTTAAATTATTTCTAGCTAAAGGATCTTGGATTCTTCCACTAATGCCAAATTTGTTAGCCCATTTTCTAACAAATCTGTTTCTGCTATCATAAGTATAGTCTTGAATAATTACAGCTGGAACCATGAAGAGTGCTATTGCAAATGGCATAAATGGCCAAGTCAAAAGGTTTATTAAATAAATAAGGGCTTCTCCACCTTGAAGAGAGATAAGGTATTCTATTAATAATTTTGTAATGCCTATGATTACAGCAATGCCTGCATAACCTTTAAGAAAATACAAGTAGTAAGTTCCAATCGATCTAAGTTCAGTAGGATAAGCTCCATCTCTAACTTTCTTTTGCTTTTTATTTGAATATTCAATACCAGAATCAATTAAGAAGAAAGCTGCAGAAAAAGTTGCAATTCCTATAGCGGAGACGATCGGAAGCAGAATTGTTATCGTAAGAATTTGTCGAACAGCTGGAGGTAAAGTTAGACTGGGAATAAAAATAAAATCATGGATAGCTGACATATCACTTAGAAGGATTGCTATATTAAAAGCCATTAGTGCGGGAAAAATTGATTTGATAAAAGCTCTTTTAAATTCTGATGGTTTATCACGTTCTTCAATTCCATATATCAAAGATCTACCAAGTAATTTTTTATGGAGGATTATCAAGAGTGGTGCAAAAAGATACCCCCCTAGAAAATATGCTGCTATTGAAAGAATCGGAATTAATAAAAAAATTAGGATTGTGTCGTACCAGAAATTTTGAGTTAAAATAGTGTATATATTTAATGAACCAATTAGAAGGCCATTCAAAAGTAGTGAAGCAACAAACACAACAATAAATATAATCCAAATTATCAGCGTCTTCTTATATCTCTTTAAAATTTCAAATATCATAATCTTTTCTATTTAAAATATATTTTAATATAATTATAGTTATTCTAAACTTATTTAAGATTTGTTTATCAAGCATCATATTAACTTTTTTTTAACATAAATGTGTAAAATTTAAGGAGGAATATATTCTATTAACAATTTCTATGATCATTATATCATCATAATCTAAAATGATCATTAAGGAATTTAGAACTTAGGGATCCATTTTGCTTCTACCTCGAACATTTCTTCAACCATCTCATAGATTTGTGTCGTTGAGCAAACACTCGCAGTATTAGGATCAAGTAATATTGCATGATATATCTTCTCTCTGTTCATTTCGAGGACACCTTCGACTGCAGCTTTTTGCACCATGATATTTGATATACATAAGGCTTGACATACAGTTGGTAAAACTATCCCTCCCTGAGGATGTAAGCCGTGACTATCGGCAAAAACTGGAACTTCTACACAACAACCTTTAGGAAGATTAGTTATTAAACCTCCTTCTTTATTAATTA
>JBHLLI010000044.1:6098-28573 GCA_048885765.1 Candidatus Hermodarchaeota archaeon | reverse complement strand
ATCAACTCATTAATCTTAGATTTACGCTCTTTATTTTTAAATAAATTGATTAATATTACTATAAAATAAATGTAATATATAAAGGTTATTAACAAAGTGGTAAAAATAGCCCTTAGAAGAAATAGAATTCCAAAAAAAAGGAATTAGCATGATTTTATTCTCCATTACCCTACATAGATTCATTTTTATCTTTAGAGCGCTAAAACTTCATTTTAAACGTCTTAGAGGTGTCTCCATCGTCTTGAAGTCCAATGTATAAAAGAAAAAAACTCAACATCATTCCGAATATTGTAAGCCCAGGAAAAAAACTAGCCCAAGGGGCACTATATAAATTCGTTCTAGAAAAATTAATAAGATTTCCTAAGGTATGAATTGAAGGATTAACAAATCCTAAAAAGCCAAGTGACTCAAAAATTATAATCGAGATTCCGATATGTAAAGGAACATAACAGATAATATTTTTAAATAAATAGTGGGGGTCTAAATTCCGAGATACATGATTAGCAATTACCCTTGTAAAACTTGGAATAAATAATGTCCCTATAGTTAATACCATTCCTAAAGAAGTAGGACTATACGTTATTTCATTAAATATTATCATCAAAACTATTGCTGGGAGGATATAAAAAAAGATCATACCTGTCATGATTATAGTATAAATTTTCCAATCAAATCTTCCAGCAAGGTATCCAAATAGAATTCCTCCACCTAAACCGATGATTAATGTTAAACAACTCAATCCTAATGATGTGGGTATACTATAAACTATCACTGCAGCAACGTCGTAACCTAATTCCATTTGTCCAAGTGGATGGGCAGGAGAGGGTGGATTCCACGCACCGGGTTGGCTTTGAAATGCTGTGAATAAGGTGTAAGGAGTGAATATTTGAGGAATTGTAGATATTAAAACAAATAAGAGAACTAAAATAAGACCTATAATTACAAATGGAGATCTTATTTTTCTAAGTAGAAATTCTTTGATACTCTCTTCAATACTTATTTTATTGGTTGATTTTTCCATTTACATATCCTCCTCTAATTTTGGTTCAATTCTATATCCAAATTCTCTGGCTTTTAAAAATTTATGCAAACTATAGCCAAAATTAGAGATTAGAGTAATAATCACGAACATTATTATCAAAATATTTAAACTTGCAGAAATGAGCCAGAAATCAATTAAATTTATTGCTGATACTAAGAGCGAACCGAATCCATTTAATCCAAATGTAGTCTCTACTAACATCGTGAACATAAACATGAATCCAAATAAAAATCCAGTTACAACTGAATTTGACATTACTGATTTATCTCGGGATTGATTTAACATGTAAGAACGAGTTATAATAGTTACTAATGAAAATGAAATTATAGTTAAACAAGTAACTGGGAGAATTAAATGGTATATATAGTCTGGTATTTTATAAAATTGTCCTGACAAAAATGCATCAATAATGTAAAATCCTGTTACAAACGGTGGATCCTCGAAATCGATATTCTTATAATATGTACCTGGAAAAATAGGAAATTGAAATGCTAAATAGTATTGAAATAACATGCCTAGAAAAAATATGGGAAGTGAAATACCGATGATATTTGCTAATTGGACTATTTTATCTTGGATTGAACCCCTATTTTTTGCTAGATACTTCCCCAAAATAATTCCACATCCAACAGAAATTATACTTGAAACCATCATTAAATCTATAGTTCGAGGGAATCGAGTAGCAATCAACTCCCTAACAGGAGTTTGTCTGGCAACTGAAACTGATACACCCCAATCTCCAGTAAATATATCCCCTAAATATCTAAAATACCGTAGAAAAATAGGAAGATCAAACCCAAGTTGATCTCGGTATGCTGCAACAAGGTCAGGTAGAGGATCAGTAATACCCATAGCTTCCAATAACGCATAGACAGGATCTCCAGGTAAAAACAAGAACACATTAAAGGAAATTATTGTCCCAATAAAAAAAATTGTTCCTCCAATACCTATAGTAATAGCTATATTTATATAGAAATTTTGAACATGATCTCGTGAACTAAACATTTGAAATAACCTATTTCATTTAGAATTTCGCTTTTGAATTTTAAAATTCAAGTTAATATACTAAAGCTAAGTCATTATTTAAACATTCTGAATTCCCTTACTGTTGGATTAAATCTTAATTATTAATCAATCTATAGTAAAAATTGGTCTATAAAAATTATTAATAGCAGTTTAAATTCTTTTAACACAAGTAAAGATTAAGTTTGTATGAATATCATAGGGTTGAGGTATTTTAATGAAAGTTAGTGTTAGGTATCTTGAAATTATAGAAGAAGATTTGAAAAAAGAATTAATATGGTTAATAGAAGAATTTCAAATTTTGTTCAAATCTAAGTCAAATAACTATACTGAAGTTGATAAGAAAATTGCTAATAAGATTTTAGATCATATAATGGACAATACTCCTGCATATGACAGCTTGAAATTATACAATATGTTATTTGACACTATGGATGATATCGAAAAGAATTACCCTGATTTATTTTAATAGAGAAAAAAAAAAGAAAATTATAATCTTATATAGCGATTTCTCTCCCATTCCGAAACTACTACTCTATAGGCATCATACTCTTCAAGTTTTGCATAGTAGTAATTTTTAAACGCAGTTTCTCCAAATACTTCTTTCATTAATTCCGAATTTTTAAATTCTATTAATGCTTCATAAAGGCTTCCTGGTAAAGATACAATTCCTTCTTTTTCCATCTCCTTAGAAGAAAGGTGATATACATTTCTATCTGTTGGTTCAGAAATTTCTATATCCTCTGATAATATTCCATCTAACCCAGCAGTTAAGAGAACACTAAATTGCAGATATGGATTTCCAGATGGATCTGGACACCTAATCTCACATCTTGCGGCATTAGGACGCCCGTGAAAATCAGGAACTCTAATTAATGGTGATCTATTCCTGAAACCCCATGCTAAATAAACTGGTGCTTCATAACCTGGTACAAGTCTTTTATAAGAGTTTGGCCAACTGCTTAAGACAGCACACATTGCCCGGGAATGTTTTAATTGCCCAGCAATCCATTTTTTCATTATATGTGAAATATTATCTTTATCATTTTCATCATAAAATATATTTTTTCCATTAGTCCATAGAGATTGATGTACATGCATTCCCGAACCATTTATGCCATGAAATGGTTTAGCCATAAATGTCCCTACAAGGTTCTGATTGGCAGCAACAGTTTTAACTATTGTTTTTATTGTAATTGTATTATCTGCAGTATTAACAGCTTGGTCATAACGGAAATCTATCTCATGTTGTCCAAAAGCAACTTCGTGATGTATACATTCTACATTAATACCCATCGCATCACAATACTCTGCAATTCGATATCTAATCATCTCGCTAATGTCATAAGGATCATAATCGAAATATCCTCTTAGATCTGACGGTTTAAATTCTTGTTTTGTGTCCGGGGTAAGGACAAAAAACTCCATTTCTGGAGCACAATAGTAGGTATAACCATGATTTTTTGCCTTATTTACAGCACGCTGTAAAATAAATCTAGGATCTCCTTCATAACGTTGCCCATCAGGTTTATAAATATCACAGATAACTCGAGCTACCTTATTCTCCTTCCTCCACGGCAATAGATAAAATGTACTTGGATCGGGAAGTGCAACTTTATCACTCTCCTCAATTGCTCCATATCCAGTTATTGAACTTCCATCGAAATTTTCTCCGACCTCAAAGATATCTTCAATACGCTTTGAATTTATTTCAAATGATTTGATAATTCCGTGAATGTCAGTAAATTGCAGATAAATAAATTTAATATCTTCCTCTTTTATCCTTTCTATTACAGAATCACATAAATCCTTTCTTTTAGGGTTGTTTTTTTCAATCATTTTCTTGATTTTGTCCTACATATATTTTTCTAACCAAATTTTAAGATTTGATTAATAAATATGATCATTTATATAAAAATTTTCGCGTTAACTAGTTCATACGTTTACATTATTGGAAGAAAAAGCTTATAAATGATCAGAAATAATAAGTAATAATGAACGAATGATTTATATGATAATTTTTGTCGTACTAAAAAATGGTCATTCGAATAATTTATCAACAGTCTTATGGACAATTGTTCACTTTTAAAATAAAATAATATAACTTTCTAAATCATGACAGAGAATTCAAATTTTAAAATGCTTTCTGGATTAGATATTGAGATCCTTAAGAAATTATCGATAGATAGTCGAATCTCACTTCGTCAACTTGCCAAAGAACTAGGCAACAAATCCCCAGTAACAATCAAAAATCATATTGAGGATCTGGATGAAAGAGGGATAATAAAAAACTATGGTGCTAAAATAGATTTTGAAAAAATTGGATATGATATTATTGCGCTTATTGAATTAACAATATCTAAAGGAAAAATGTTGGAAGTGGAAGAGGATATTGCCAAAAATCCAAACATTTTTGCAGTCTATGATATTACAGGAGAATATGACGCCTTAATCCTTGCGAGATTCCAAAATCGAGGGGATTTAAGCAAAATGATAAAAGATATTCATACATCTCCTTATGTTGAACGTACTAATACTCATATAGTGTTAAATGTTATCAAAGAAAATAGTGCTTTCACCGAATTAATAAAGTAAAAAATGGCATTAATCCCTTTATCGTGCAGTTGCTCCGCAATAGCTGCAAATAATGGCATTTGGATCAATCTTTTTACCACATTCAAAACAAAATTTACCCAATGCTTCCTTTTTCTGATTTGATACTATTTTATTTATACTAGTTAAAAATTCTTCTCTCTTACTTTTGAATTCTTCTGACTTTTTTGGCCCATAAATTAATATCATGTAAAGTGTGATGCCTATTATTAAAAAGGGTATAATTAAGAAAATAATGTCAAGAATTAACATTATAGAGGGCATTCCTGGTCTAAAATCAATCATAATTAAACTAACTACAAATAGCATAATTGAACCTAGGATTGTACCAACAGCTACTTTCTTCCCTTGTTTTCCATAAACATTAATTTTCCTTTCATAATAACAAAGAGGACAAAGTTCAATGCGTCTACTGTATGCATAGCTATTATCTTCAGTTCTACTTTGATATGTTAAATGATATACCATTTTGCATTCAAGACATATTAATTTTCCACATTTTTCACATTTCTCACTTGCTTCCCTTTCAGGATGGTAAGCACACTTTAGACCCATTACTATTCACGCTTTAAATTTAGGTATTAAAATATTATAATACAAAATTGGATTGCGAGGCTTTAAGATAGGTACATGAAAATATTTCATCTATAAAAGGTTTATCATTAATTACATCTTTAGGCTTACTAATATTATATCTACTTCTATCCAAAATAATAAAATATTTATGATATTTACTGTGGTTATGGAATTATTTTTCTTAAAATATTGATCTCTCCACATTTCTCAATATTTTGACACCTAGATGTCGTAGGTTTAATATTTATTTGTTCAGCGATATAAATTTGTTTTATTATATTTTTTAAATCCAGAGACTAAAGATCCTATATTTTTGAAACAATTTTCATAATTAATGTTGATCACTATAAAATAGTTCAACATTATTTATTATAACTTACAGAAATGTTTAGAATCTTACCAAAAGATTTATAAATATATATAATCTTACTTAATACAAATGAAAATGGGAATTGATTCCCACTAATTAAATCAAAAAATATTGAGATAAAATGTCTTTAAAACAATTTAGAACACGGTTTCAAGAGAAGTTAAAGATGGTCGAGCAAATTCCAAGAACGTATGAAGAAATGTGTTTAGAAAAATTGAAAGAAATAGGAATTTCTTCAGTAGCAGAATGGTCATTAGCCATGGGTTATAAAAGTCCTAATGGCCTTTCGAAAGTAATAAAAAGAATTAAAGAACGGATGCCAGAGAAAATAATAATACATTATAATAAAAAACCGCGAAAATATGAAGCTCTATAACCCAAAACAACAAGAGATGTATTAAAAATGTTAAAATGTGAGGAATGCGGAGATGAATTTTCTTATGGGAGAAAAATTAATTGCTGTAAATCAATTTATTTTGGCATGATATTTAGCAATAGGAAAAAAGATCACAAATGGAATTGTAATCCTGATATAATTAGTCAAGAAAGCTCAAAAAGATTTAGGTATCAAAGGAAAATGGAAATAAAAGACTATATTATACTCTATGAATAAATAGCGGAGGTGTTTTAAAAAAAGTCTGTTAATGAAAAAAATTCAGAAATTAGGTGGATGGATTGACCTTAAGTTATACTGATAAAAGTATATATAAATAAACTTTAAAATGAGGATCAAATCCTACACCTTCATTATATTTACTATCAGCTAATAACCACCAAGCTTCCCTCATCCCCTCTTTGAAAAACTGAGCACAAATTTAGCCATTTATTCACCCTCTTGCCATGGATTTTACTCGCTTCCATGGCAAGAGCTCCACTTAAAAATAAAAAATCTTATTATTTGAGATGGTAAAAAAAACTCAGAGTAAATTTATAAAGAAAAGTAGATTTATGTAATGAAATTTAGTTAATCACCTGATAAAAACCAAAAAAGTGAGATGTAAATTTTTTGAAAAAAAATTTTAAAATAATTTTACTTTTTTTATCTCTCTTGCCAATTACTAGTTGTTTCTTTGTTACACCGGTTAATGCATACAAGCTGGGTCACAAAGTTATGATTTTATCGGCTAACGGCGTTGGGGATACTTATTTTCCAGCTAAAAAATATTTTGAGTTCTGGGGTTGGAAGGTTACAACAGCGGGATTAACTCCATCAGTTACGTCATGTTTAAATACAAATCCTAGACCTGTTCCAGTCGATATCGTAATTTCAGAAGTAAATAATAACACTCTTTCTCAATATGATTGTGTTTTTATTCCTAGTGGAGGTCATTGGTCTGCGCTTTTAAGTGATCCAACAACATTAACCCTAATATCAGATGCTTATAATATGGGATTGATAATTTCGTCATTATGCATTGGAATTCGTGTTCTTGCTGCAGCAGATATCGTCAATGGTGTTAGAATTGCTTACGATTCTAATTCAGCTACACAAGTGACTATCGCAGGAGGGATAACTGTAGAAGCAAGAGTAGTGACTGATCAACGGATAGTAACTGGTACCACAGGTGGAGGTTTTACTGGGGGTGGAGCAAGTTTGGCTCCTACACTTGAAGTATGTAGAGCAATAACAACTGTAATTTCATACCAAAACCTTCCTCTTAGTATTATTGTTGTAATAATAACAGGAGCAGCACTAGCGGGGCTAATTCTATTTTTTAAAAGAAAAGAAAGGTAAAAATAATTTAATTTTTTTTTTTATTCCATGAGCTTTTCCAATTGATCTACGAAATCCCCATATTGTTTTATACCTAATTTCCAGAAATCTTTTTTGGTGATATCTAAACCAACGAATTTGCCAAGTTCCTCAGGTGAAACACTGCCTCCGGCAGCAAGAAGTTTCTTGAACTTAGGAACAAATGCTTTACCTTCGGATTTATAGGTTTGATATAAGGCATACACGAATAATTGAGCATAAACATAGGGATAGTTATAGAATCGAAAATTTGGAATATAATAATGTGGTTTCATGGTCCATTCCCAGTTCATCTCTTCAAACCATTCCACAGAATCTCCATAAATCCTATCTCTTCCTGTACACCAATATTTTGAAATTGTCTTTCCATCAAGATTCTCACCGTTCTCAAGAGCTTTATATAAGTCTTGTTCAAACCAGACTCTGGCACTTACCTGAAATGCTGCTTGACCAGCATCATCCAATACATGTGCTAATATTCCCATCTTTTCTTCTTTCGATTCTGTCGTTTCAAGGAGGAGATCTGTCAAGAGTAATTCCCCAAATGTTGATGCTACTTCTGCAACAGTATAACCAGGATGGAAATTAAAGAATGTTTGTTTTTCAATAGCTAAATAATCATGAATAGCATGTCCAAGTTCGTGAATAAGAGTAAAGATTTCATTCAACTCACCTGTATATGTCATTAAAATAAAGGCAGACTTAGCATTAAACCATGCTGCGCAATTTGCTCCATTTCTTTTACCTTTTCTAGGGCTTGCGTCGATGTGATTTCTATTAAACATATCATTTACAATCTCAACAAATGCATCATCAAATCTTTCATAAGCTTGAAGAACAAGTTTTTTTGTGTCATCCCATGAATATTTCTTATGCGGTGCTAGTGAAAGCGGAGCACGAACATCAGCGCAATTTAATTTTGGGAACCCTAAAATTTTCGCTTTGAGATTCATATATTTTCGATAGACACCGCTTCCTTCATCGATAGCTATCATTAGGTTATCTATAATCTCCTGAGTAGTATCATTTACAATTAGACTGTCATGCATTGGACTATCATATTTACGTCTTTTTGAATTATTTAACCAATCACCACAAACACTTCGTAATGCTAATGAAAAAACGATTTCTTCTTCCCCTAATAATCCATAAATAGATTTATTCGCTGAAATTCTTGTGTTTCTATCTGGGTGGTTCAATAAAGCATTAGCTTCTCCATATGATAATTCTTTATCTTCTCCCTCAACATTTACTACAATTTTTCTAGTGTTTAACCATTTTGCTTGAAGATTACTCCAAGCCCTAACTCCATATTGATCTTTCTCAAGGATAAGTTGTTCTTCCACTTCCGATAAATAATGAGGATATGCTCTTTTAATTGTTTCTAATCTATGTTTATAATTAGAGAGAATAGGATCATCAATTATTTCAGCATTTTCATTTACATATTTCGCAACTTCTAATTCTAGAAATGCTAAATCTTTGGCAATCTTTGTAGTGAAATCTTCAACCTTATTTTTTAGAGTTTCACTTTCAGGAATAGTCATATTCGCGACATATAGACGATTTGAAAATAATTCAATTTCATCGACATTAGCAATGAATTTTTCTTGTTTTTGGAATAAATCTAATAGATTTTGAGGGTTAAAATCAGGAGTATTGATTTTTCCTTTATAATTACTTATAAATTCGTTAGCTTCTTTTGAAAGTCTTTCCATATTTTCAGTAATCTTAGGATCATCATGCCCAGAGAAAATTTCTGTTAAATCCCATTCAATTTCTTCTTCTGTCATTATAATCAATTTATAAAAATATGATTTTATAGGATCTAATTTACATAAGAATTAAAATCTAATAGAAAAAACTTGAAAAAACTAATTATTAAGATAATATGGATTACTCATATTCTATCGTGCTTGGAGGCTTATTTGAAATATCATAAACAACTCGATTTATTCCTTTAACCTCATTAGCAATTCTAGTTCCAATTCTTTCAAGGAGGTCCCAATCTAATTTAGAAAAGTTAGCGGTCATAGCATCATTTGATTCAACTATTCTTATCGAACATATATATTCGTAAGTTCGAAAATCACCCATTATTCCAACTGTCTTCAGAGGTAGAAATACACAAAATGCTTGCCAGATTTGGTCATAAATTCCTGCATTTTTAATCTCTTCTATAAGAATTTCATCTGCATTTCTTAAAATGGTTAATTTTTCTTTATCGATTGGGCCTATTATTCTTACTGCTAACCCAGGTCCAGGAAATGGATGCCGATGTATTATATTTTTTGGTATTCCTATTTTTAAACCAACCCTCCTTACTTCATCTTTATATAGATCTCTTAAAGGTTCAATTATCTCTAATTTCATATCATCTGGGAGAGTTAAATTATGATGAGATTTGATTTTAGCTGAAACTTTACTAGTAGCACTTGTTTCAACACGATCTGGATAAATAGTTCCTTGTGCGAGATATTTAATATCTGGATACATTCTTTCTAATTCAATAGTCTTTGTTTCAAAGACTTCAATAAATGTATACCCAATAATACGTCGTTTTTCCTCAGGATCGTCAATATTTGCAAGCCTTTCTAGAAACAATTCTTCAGCATCAACATAGTGAAAATTCTGAAATCGCTGCTTAAATGTTTCTTGGACTTCGAGTTCCTCATTTTTTCTTAATACCCCATTATTTACAAATATACAATGCAACCTATCCCCTATTGCTTTATGGAGAAGCCCAGCAGTAACAGAAGAATCAACTCCCCCACTTAAGCCTAGAATAACTATCTTATCAGGACCAATTTCTTTTCTTAATTCTTCAATAGTTTTATCAATCCATCCTTCTAGTTTCCATTCTTTCTTAGATTTAGCAATTTTGAATATGAAGTTTTCTAAAATTATATTTCCATTTGGTGTGTTTGACACTTCTGGATGGAATTGCACTCCATATAATTTTGTTTCTTGATTTCCATACGCAGCAACGGGACATGTTTCAGTATTAGCGTATACTTCAAACCCTTTAGCAACTTCTATAATCTGGTCTCCATGAGACATCCATACTAGTTGATCTTTTTCTAAGGATTCAAAAAGTAGAGTAGGTTTTAGAATTGTAAGAATAGCTTTTCCATATTCCTTCTTTTCTTTAGATTCAACTCTACCTCCCATTTGATGCATAATCAAATGATGACCATAACAGATTCCCAAGACTGGAATTTTGTATTTGGATGTAAATTGATAAAATTCAAGGGATAACTTTGGATCATCTTTCTCATAGACACTTCCAGGACCTCCTGATAGAATTATAGCCCTAGGACTTTTATTCTTCAATATTTCAATATCTACATCAAAAGGTAAAATTTCAGAGTATACGCCCAAATCTCTTATCCGTCGAGTAATTAAATGTGTATATTGGCCTCCAAAGTCTAAAACGATTATAATATCCATAATATATTAATTCTGAAAAGATTTTAATGATTTATTCAAAAATTAAACCAATTTATATAATATAATCTGAAAATATTTTATTCTTAATATTAAAAAACCTTTTTAGAAAATTAACTTTTCCAATTAGGCAATTACTTTTTTTAAATTAAGTGTTTACTATAAAATGAAATAATCTGTTAAATTAGGGCTAATAACTTGTATGATTGTATTGACAATCATTTGGGGGAAAGAATTCCCCTAAATATTGTAGATAAGAAAATATTTTTTTAGATTCAATTATACCTTCAATTAGAGGAACACATTTTATTAAAATAATTTTCTGCCGAATAATAAAATAAGGAAGATTTGAAGTGTCATATAAAATTTTAAAAAAAGTGCAACTAGACCGCAGTGGTACCTTATTTGAGATGGAAATCGCTTCACCATTAATTGCTAAAAAAGCTTATGCTGGGAATTTTGTGTTAATAAGAATTAATGAGAAGGGTGAGAGAATTCCCCTTACTATTGCGGATTATGATAGTGAAAAAGGGACTATCACTCTTGTAATTCAAGTGGTTGGAAAGTCTACTTTATTGTTATCTCATCAGAATGAAGGTGATGAGATTTTAGATGTGGTTGGTCCCCTAGGAAATAGAATACATATTGAAAAATATGAAAATCCAATTGTTATTATAGGCGGGGGTGTAGGTATTGCACCTTGTTATCCCCAAGCAAAAGAATTAAAACAAGCCGGTAACAAAATTATATCTATATTAGGTGCTCGTACAAAAGATCTAATCTTTTGGAGAGAAAAAATGGCTGATGTGAGTGATAAAGTTATAATATGCACTAATGACGGAAGTGAAGGAATTGAAGGTTTTGTAACAAAACCTACTAGGGAGATAATTAGTAAGGAAAAAATAAGCTTGGTGATCGCTATTGGACCTATGATAATGATGAAGAATGTTGCTGAGTTAACAAGCGGTATCAACAATTTACCAAAAGTAAAGACGTTTGTATCTTTGAATACAATAATGATAGATGGTACTGGAATGTGTGGGGGATGCCGTTTTCCTGCAAAAGATGGTGAAATACATTTTGCTTGTGTAGAGGGACCTGATGTTGATGGACACATAGTAGATTTTGATATTTTGTTAAATAGGGAAAAAAGATTTGATGAATTTGAAAAGGAATCTTATAATCTCTATAAAAAAGAATGTAAAAATTTAAAAATTGGGTGAATGAGGGATTATTAAATGAAAATACCACGTCAAAAAATGAGAGAACAGGACCCAAATGAAAGAATCCATAACTTTTCAGAAGTTGCTCTTGGTTTTACTGAAGAAATGGCTAAAACTGAAGTAGAACGATGTTTGCAATGTGGAGACCCTAAATGTGTTAATGGTTGTCCAGTTAACATTGACATTCCTAACTTTATAAAGCTCATTAAAGAAGATAATTTAATAGAAGCAGTTAGAAGTATAAAAGATTATAATATTTTACCCTCTATATGCGGAAGAGTGTGCCCCCAAGAAGTTCAGTGTGAGCAGGCATGCATACTGAGTAAGAGGTGGGAACCAGTAGCAATAGGAGCACTTGAAAGGTATGTCGCAGATTGGGAAAGAAAAAATCAATTGAAAGAGTGCCCAGATTGTGAAGCTCCTAATAATATCAAAGTGGCAGTTATAGGATCAGGACCCGCTGGTCTTACTTGTGCCGCCGACCTTGCTAGGTATGGATTTGACGTCACAATATTTGAAGCTTTTCATAAGGGAGGAGGTGTTTTAGTTTATGGAATTCCTGAGTTTCGACTTCCTAAGGAGATTGTTGAAGATGAAATTGAGACACTCAAAATGCTAGGAGTTAAGGTTGAATATAATAGGATAATTGGAAAAACGTTAACCATAGATGACTTAAAAGGAATGGGATATAAATCATTTTTTATTGGGGTAGGCGCAGGCTTGCCTTCAATGCGTAAGATCCCTGGAATGAATCTAAATGGTGTTTTAACAGCTAATGAATTTCTAACAAGAACAAACTTAATGAAAGCCTATAGATTTCCAGAGTATGATACTCCTATTAAAATAGGAAAGGTAATAGCTGTTATTGGAGGAGGTAATACTGCTTTAGATTCTGCCCGTGTAGCCTTGAGACTTGGAGCAGAAAAAGTCATTATTGTCTATAGAAGAACCGAAGCCGAAATGCCAGCAAGAAAAGAAGAATACCATCACGCAGTAGAAGAAGGAATTGAATTCAAATTTTTAAATAATCCAGTAAGATTTATAGGAGATGGAAATGGAAATCTTGAAAGTATCGAAGTTCTTAAAATGCAATTAGGTGAACCAGATTCTTCTGGACGACCAAGACCAGTTCCTATTGAGAATTCAGAATACTTAGTAAAATGCGATACTGTTATACTAGCAATCGGTACTAACGCAAATCCAATTTTAACAAAATCAATTCCAGAATTGAAATTGAACAAATGGGGATACATTGAAGCTGACGAACATGGATTGACCAATATTGAAGGATTATTTGCTGGGGGTGATATTGTAACCGGGGCTGCTACAGTGATATCGGCAATGGGGGCAGGAAGGACTGCTGCTAAAGCTATGAATGAATATTTAAGATCTAAATATCTTTAATTACCTTCAATCTACCTTTTAACTTTAAACTCATTCATATTGTGGGAATGATCTGGGATTTCTCGTAAAGGAAACTTTAATTTCTATTACTTTATTTAATATATTATCATTCAATTTAATTAAATAGAATAATAAAATTTCTTCAGAAAACATTATTCTTGGTTCTAAATATTGAAAAAAATTCATTTCAAAGCATAAATAAGTGAGAATAACATGAGTGAAATACTTGATCCCTTTAAAATATCTCAAAAACAACTTTCTGATGCATGCAAATTAGCAGATTACGATCACAGTCTTTATACTGCATTAAGTGAACCCGAAAGATTTGTTGAGATTAAAATCACTATGAAAATGGATGATGGAACAATTAAAACCTTTAAAGGTTTTCGCTCTCAATATAACTCTGCAAGAGGTCCTATGAAAGGAGGTATTAGATGGCATCCTGAGGAAAGTGCCTCATTAGTAAAAGCTTTATCTGCTTGGATGACATGGAAAACAGCTTGCGTGGATATTCCCTTAGGTGGTGCCAAAGGTGGAATCATCTGTGATCCTAAAGGAATGAGTAATCGAGAACTTGAAACTCTCGCTAGAAGTTATATAAGACAGCTTGCTGATTTTATTGGACCTACAATTGATGTTCCTGCTCCTGATGTATATACTAATCCTCAAATAATGGCATGGATGATGGATGAGTATGAAAAAATAGTTAGGAGACATGCACCATCTGTTATTACAGGAAAACCATTACCATTGGGAGGAAGCGCTGGTCGTTCAATCGCAACAGCACAAGGAGGAGTATATACAATTAGAGAAGCAGCAAAAGATATTGGATTAAATTTAAATGGAGCAACTGCAGCAGTCCAAGGCTATGGAAATGCAGGATCATGGGCAGCTAAATTACTTAAAGATGAATTTGGTTGTAATATAATTGCAGTTTCTGATTCTAGAGGAGGTATCTATAATAAAGAAGGATTAGATCCTCATGCAGCAGCAGAATTTAAAGAAAAGACAAGATCAGTCGTTGGATTAAAAGGTACTAAAGACATATCAAATGAAGAATTATTAGAATTAGAATGTGACATTTTAGTACCCGCTGCTCTTGAAAATGTTATAACAAGGAAAAATGTAGACAATATTAACACTAAAATAATAGCAGAACTAGCTAATGGACCAACTACTCCAGATGCAGACCAAACTCTTTCCGAAAAAGATGTTCTTATGATTCCCGATTTTCTGTGTAATGCTGGTGGAGTAACAGTATCTTATTTTGAAATGGTGCAAGGATATTATCGCTACTTCTGGACAGAGAAAGAAGTGTTTGAGGCATTAGACAGAGTTATGACAAGAGCTTATCATTCCACAGTTGATCAATCTCAAAAATTCAACACCCATAATCGTATGGGAGCTTATATGATCTCTCTTGAGCGTGTTATAGAAGCAATGCGCTTAAGAGGATGGATCTAATATAATTTTTTAATTAATTTTTACTATTTTTTTATTAATTTAATAGTAGTATGTGGTTTATCTTGGTCACTCTCTGATTATCCTCCAAAAATAGGAACTAATATCAATAAATAGAGAGCTGAAATCCCTAAATGTATAAAGGCAAATGACGCCCCCATTTTTAATAATCGTTTATAACTCATATTTTCTACTCCAGAGTCTCGAGCGATTTTTAAAGTCATCATGTCACAGGCAGCACCTTGAGGTATAAAATTACCACCTAGATTAATTCCAATAATAAACGAAAAAAGGAATGGTACAGATAGGCTAGGAAATGAATCAATTAAAGTACCAACAATAGGGATAAATATTAATGCTGTAGGGGTATTTGCTACTAATCCAGAGATAACGCTAATTAAGATAAGAATAATAAAAGATACAAGTAAAGGATTCATAGTCCCAAACGGAATTAGTGCTATTAGTTCATCAAATCCTGCTTCTAACATACAACCTATTACAACATAAAGACTAATGAAGAAAAAAATAATTTCCCATTCTATATCTCTTAATAATTCACTCATGGGCTTTTTCGTATAACTCTTATTTACTATTACTAATATTAATGCGGAAACTCCCGCTGTTAAATATAATAGAGGGAGAGCAGCAAATAGAATAATAGTTATAATTATAGCAATACTATTGAAATAAAACATCTTCTTATTCTTTACCATAATATCAGTATCTATTAAATCAATAACATATTTCTTTTGAATGTCCTCAATTTTTGGTTCTTTTCTCAAAATATACCTGTCTATTAAAAAAATTGTTGCAAATAATAAAAAGAATGAAAATATCCAATAATACTGAATGAAATAGATAGTATCAAGATTAAAAGCTGTAGATATTATTATATTTTCTCCACTCGAAAATGGCGTAATAATAGAACCTATATTTATACAAATTGTCATTCCTAAAAGATATGTCCCAGCCCTGATCTTAAGAAAATGACAGAGTCTTATAACAATTGGAGCCAGAATCAAAACAACTACAACATCACTTATTATTGCAGCTAAAAGAGTTGTAATAACGCAAAGAAGCCAGAAGAAAATTCTTTGTTCCCCTCTTGAAATTTTGAAAAGTTTTACTGCCACAAATTCCAATATATTTGAATCTTGGGCAATTTTTGTGATAATACTCATGCTTAATATAATAATAATTGCTGGCCATTCAATAGACAGAATAAAATCATTTATTGTTGTTCCTACAACCATAAATGTTATCGTAGCAGCAATAAAACAACATAATAGAGAAATTGCTACAAAATCTAAATTAGATTTTGAATAACTTAAAATAATAAAGAAAAACAAAATGAAAACGATAATTAAAAGGACGGGTTCCATTATTTTTTGAAGTTAATCATTAGAAGTCAATTAATAAATTAAATAAATTGCGTTTAATAAATCTAATTGTATTAACTTATCTTCACGCCTATAAAGAAAACTTGGAAAATTTTAATGAAAACATAATTAAACCGTTGAAGAAATTTAACAATAACAAATCAGTTTAATACTGCTTATTTTATTAGAAAAAGTTGTAATAAAAATGTGAATAAGTTCAAATCATTTAAGAGGCTAAAGTTTGATATTAAATAATCAAAAATATTTTCTTCAATAAAATATTTTAAACTAGGAAAATAACCCTCTTCCGCTTTAAGAATCTCTACAATATGCCTGATTAAATTTATTATTTGTTTTTCAACCAGATACATATCACTATTCATTGGATCAATCCCTATAATATTGAATCCGACGTTTTTTTCAAAAGTTATTTTACTTAACTCTGGATTTTGTTTTACAATATCAAGATCTGAATATTGTCTAAACATTTCCTCTATTCTTTCATATATAATTTGCTTTTTTGAGTCAGTTAAATGAGCTTCTATTACATTAATAATTAAGTTTAAGATTTGCTGAAAAATTCCAATAATATCAAAGAATTCGGCGACCGTGGTTATACGTTCAGCTTGCTTCCATTGAGTATAAAACTCATCAATTATATTCTCGAAAGGTTTATAGATTTCCACATTTCCAGCCCATTTAGTGCCCCATTTATTTCCTTCATGAGCATATTGACCTATAAAAGTCTGCCGTATCACATCAAGTCGGGCTCGTAGTATTTCTGCTGTAACATCTTTACGGTCAGCGCCTATAAACAACAGGTTTGTATCTTTATCCATTATATAGACCCATCTAAGTCCTCCCATTTCAATAGATTCTATACCTTGTTTGAATTCTACGATTGTAAACTGGTTTAATGCCGTAAGTAATCCAGAAACGAGATCTTCATTTACAGGAAAATCCATATATGGCTTGTAGACAAGCGTAATACCACTATCCGACTCCATAATCCAAATATTAATCCCAAAACACCATCCCGTTATTTAGAAGGCTTGAATACCACTTATCAAGAATCACATTCAATTTTAATCTATAAGGTCATAAAACTAAAATTCCTATTTAAAATAAGGATTTAAACTTTATAAATTAATAAATAAATAGAGTAAATTAAAATAAGCTTTCTTATTTAAATAATAATTATTATAAAGGAATTTAATATTATTCAATAGAATTTATTTTATTTTTGTATCTTTATGGTACATGAAGTTCAATATCTCTCCACCAAAGCTCTTCCTTTATATATTTGGTTTTCTCATCAACTTTAAAACCGCTAATCACTACATTCGCAATTTTTCCAGTAAGACGAATTAACCATAAGGATTTTAGCAATAATAATTGTTCTGGTAGAATTGTTGATTCTTTGGTATGAAGCTCCAATTGTTCAAGAGAAACTAAGTTGGAAATTGATTCTGGAAGAGTTGAGATACTAATTCCCCATAATCTTAATATTTTAAGAAATTTTAATTTGCCAATTGAATCGGGTATTGCAGTTGAATCCTTAAAATATAGACTTAAATCTTCAATATTAGGAATTAGACCTATATTCTCATGGATTTTAGATGTGTCAAGGTTCCCGATTGAAAATGATTTTAATTTCGATAGTTTTGAGATACCTTTGGGAATTTCATCAATAAGAGTGCCCTCTAAATTCAGAGTTTCTAAATTATTTAGATTAATTATAGTCTTTGGGATTTCAGTAATTCTATTACCACTTAATGATAATACTTCTAAGTTCTTAAAATTATCAAAAGAATCTGGAATATTATTCAATTGGTTATTTGATAAATCTAATATTCTTAGTGATCTCAAATTAAAGAGAGAATCTGGTAATGATTTTAATTTAAATCCTGATATATTTAATTCTTTTAAAGATAATAAATTACCAATTGATTGTGGGAGTTCAGTAAAATTGTTATTGTCTATATATAAATACTCAAGGGCTTTAAGGTTGCAAATCTCTTCGGGAAAGGTATCCAAATCCATCGAGTGAAGTCTAATTCCATTAACTCTATTTTCTTTAATAGAAAATCTAATTCTAGCTGTAGCTATATACCCGAGTTCAAATCTTTGTAGAAAATCAGGACCATTCTTATGTTTCTTCTGTAAGATTGATTCTATAATTTTTAAGGCTTCTGCTTCAGATTTTAGAATTTTAGCTCCTCTAAATTCAACTATGTCTTTTTTTATAAGTTCATTGTTCATTTTTTAACCCGATTTTTCGAACTACTCAATTAATGTATTGTATTTATACTAAATAATTTCTAGTATATCGATATTATACTAAATTTTCCAAAGATTTAGATTTCACATATTTTTCTAGATTCCTTAACATCTCAGTTATCTTTGTTCTTAAAGTAAGTTCAGCTGCGCTTCTTCCAATAAGATTTAGAAAATCACTTCCTAATTTAAAGTTATTAATAAATACTCCGATTTTTGATTTGGTATCAGAAAGTGCTTTAATTCGCATTCTGCCTTCTAATTCTCTGACATCTTTATTGTTTCGGACGTTCATTTCAATCAGTCGCCCTTTCCCTTCTTCTTCTCCTTTATCCTGGAGGACTAAGTCTCCTTCCATCTCTATTTTAATATTGATGATTTCATCGGTAATTTTAGTATATAAAACGTTTGGGGCCGTAAATTCAGCGTGCATTGATTTTGCAGGATTTACCATTATCCAAAACTCTGGTTTAAATATTGAGTCTATGAGTATGTCCTTATTACAATTATCCAATTCAACTACTTTTGAAATAATATTATCTGGCATAATTAGTGAGTAATTTTATCATTTTCTTAATAAGCTAAAATCATGAAAACTTATTTATTTTTCTAAGATTTTGATATGATATTGGTGATAAAGCCTCAGTCTTCCTCAATTTAATCATATAAGGATCATTATTAATAGTATTTTTTCATCATAGGCTAATCATCATATAATTAAACCGTTTTTTATAAAAATTAGTAATTATAAAATCTTAAGAAGCTCGGAACAGTAAGCTTTTTTCAACATCATTTTCTTCTTTACAATGAGGGCAAATCCAAGTATTCTCATTTTTTTTTACAGAATTAATACAATTATTACAAATAGCAATGTCACATATACAATAATGAGTAGTTTCCATCTCATCTTCACAACTATTGCCACAGATATAACATATAGGGGGAGTTCTTTCCGACATTTTCTTAATTTGTTTAAGTTTATAATTATACTATATTATACTTTTAATTTTAAGTATTATAATATTTAAAATATTAATTAAAAATTTGTCAAGAAAAATGAATAAAATATCCTCTGCTATACGGCTTTTGGGACTGTTCAGTATCTTTTTTATCTACAAAACTATAATGGGAGTAATAGAAAACAATCCAAATGAAGTTTTTTTATGGTTTTTAATTACAATTATCTACATCATATCAATTGTTATCCTATATTTTGTCTCTAGAAGATGGGAAGGACATCAAAACCTCTAAGTTTTATTTCTTTTTCTTAAGAAAATCTGGGATCATTCCATCAATCCCGAGGCTTTTTAGTATTGTATCCCTAATATTCATCTGAATAGTCAAATCAGACATTCTTGCCATCGTGTCCTCTAAACCTTTTGAAAATTTTTGGCTTGCCTCGTTGATAGCCTCTGAGGTGGTTTTTAAGGATTCCCTAATCGCTAAGTTGGTTTCATGTAATTCTTCCGTTAAGCGTTCCATACTTTTTCGCATTTCAGAAAGTTGTTCTTTTAATTCTTTTATTCCAGCCATTTTTATTAAAAATTAAGGTGATTAAGCTAAGTAAAATTCTAACCTTTATATAAATAATGAAATATAGCTTATTTAGTTATTAAAAAGAAAAATAAAAAAAAATAATTATTTTATATTAAAGAAGATTGGCGAAGATACTAAATCCACCAATCCATAAACAGAAACCTTGTACAAAACAGAACACCATAATTATAAATGCAATCGGAGGCCAAGACATAAACTTTGATATTTTTTGGAGGGTTCCAATATAAAATTTCGCTGTAAGCCCAACAACCACTGCTACTATTATAAAAATGATTACAAGTAGCCATTTAGGATTGATGAAGCCTGCTATTAATTGAACAACCCCATCTGGTACAATAAGAGCAACGATAATTGCGACAGCAGATCCTGCTAAGAGTCCTAGAATACTTGAAAGTGGTAGATCTGCAATAGGTTTAAAAAACATAGCGATGCCAATCACAATTAAAAAGATACATGTGAAATGGTTAGCTTCATCTGCAGTAAGATCGCGATATGCATAACTTGGAGGAATATCCAATATTAATCCTATTACTCCACTCCAAATAACAAATACCCCTAGAATCAATCCCAAATAAGATAAAGCACGTAGAAATTTAGAAACATCAAATTCCCCCTCTTGTTCAACTTTTCTCTTAGTAAACGATCCTCTTCTTTTTCTTTCATATCCAAACCAAGTAATTGCCATTGCACCACTTAAAACCAGCATTATTGCGGCAGAATTGGCAACCCAATTAAAAAATCCTTCGATTAAACTCCATTGAAATAACAATAAAATCACTTTTCTAATATATGTAAATTAAATAAAAGTTAGGTTTTGCTTTTAAAAATTTATGGTAAAATGCTTTAAAACTATAAGAATAAGATATTTATTTCTTTATTTGCTATTTTAATTAAAAAACGTTAAAGATTGACTAGATTATGTCAGATTGGAAAAATAATTTGGATAGTGAATTATCCGAATCATATCAAGACGATTTTCACTGTACCGGTTGAAGCATTGTTGATGGTGTAATAGCATGCATAAAAGCTATAAAAAAAAGAAGACAGAAAAAAAACAAACAAAAATTAAATAAATAAATCTCAAGGACTAGATCATTAAAAACGAGGATTTAGTTTTATGAATTCCGCAAAGAATTCGAGATTATTCATTCTCTTTTATTGGAAATTATAACTACTCCAAAACTATTTATAAAATATTTTTACCTTTATTTCCGCTCTTATTTTTTATAAACACCACTTTAATATCTTATCTTCATGTTTAAAGAAATAGAACTTAGGTGGCTTTAAAACTATGGAAGATCAAGAAGATTATTTAGACTTAGAGTTTGATGATGATTGCTATAATACAAGTTGAGGTATGCTTAATATGTGGTATCGACGAGCAGAAAAGCTACGAAAACTAAGAGAAGCACAAGAACATAAAGAATAATTAAAAATCTCAAGAAATTAAATCAAAAAATGATAGGATTTAATGGTGAATTCCGCGAGAATTCTGAGATAAAATTAAAACAATTTAATTTTTATTTTTATTTATATACATCATTGGTCTCCCAACCCCAAAATAATAAATGTTGTTGGGAATCTCTCCATCTTCAAAAGTATTATGACAATCTACAATAACTTTAAGATCCTTACATTCATCAAGAAACTGTTTAAAATTTGATGATTTAAATTCATTATGATCAGTGTGAATAATAATTATGGGGTACCCTTGTTTTATAAATTCATAATTTCTTTCAATTTTAAATCCTAATACTTCCTCTTCTTTATAATATGGATCATACATACCTATTATGGCCTTATTCTTTTTCAGTTCACTTATAATAGGTATGACACTAGAAATTTGAATATCTTTTACATTTGCCTTATAACTAATACCTAATACCGCTATCTTTGTATTAGCAATAGGCATATTAATTTTATTGAGCCCTTCAAATATTAATTCAACAATATGGAATGGCTGTCTCTGATTTACCTCTGTTGCAACTCTTACTAGATTTGGGGTAAACGAGACTTTATATCCATCATCGATAAGATAATATGGATTACTTGGGAGACAAGGGCCTCCCACACCCGGTCCGGGAAAATGAGATAAAAAATTATACTTGGTTGCAGCAGCCTCCAATACTTCCATATAATCTATATCTAATTTCCTCATTAATTGACCAATTTCATTAGCAAACGCTATATTTACAACTCTAAAAATATTTTCTATCAACTTAACTGAATTAGCTGTTCGAATATTACTAATTTTAAAAATATCCACTTTGAAAACAGTTTCATAGAAATTGGATACAATATCAAGTGTGTTATTATTGCTTGCTCCTACAATTCTAGTAAACGTGTTGAG
>JBHLLI010000044.1:0-5998 GCA_048885765.1 Candidatus Hermodarchaeota archaeon | reverse complement strand
TTACACTTCAGATTTCATTCTGTAGTAATAAGCTTCTAAATAACTCATTATTGAAAAAAGTTTATGAAAAAAGAAAAATAAAAAATGAAGATTTTAGGGTTTTTTTTCCTTATACGATGAGCCTTTTATGCCCTTATAAACGCCTGCAATAATGGCTCCTGCAACAAATCCTCCTACGTGCGCAAAATGAGCAGTTGAGCCAAGACTAAAAGGATCTATTAATGAATATAGAGCGTATGATAGTTCTGCTATAAAATAAGTTAGTATAAAATAGCCTGCACTAACTTTTCTTAGCGAAGTGCCCGAGGCGGAGGGTAGATAAAATTTATTCTCTGAATAAAGTATTAAATATACACCCATTAAACCAAATATTGCACCAGAAGCACCTAATGAGGGAATAGTTGTCAAGATTGGCCAAATTAGTGTACTTAACGCATGTAATAACGTGCCAAAAAATCCTGAAACAAAATAAGTAATTAAATATAAGACATGGCCCATTGCATGTTCACAATTATCAGTTATGATAATGAAAAACCACATATTCATGATTATATGAACAATATCTCCATGCATAAACATCGATGTTATCAGTGTCCACAAATTTTGACCAGCAAAGAAATCCGCAGGAACAAATGCGGCTTCAATATGCATTTGTTGCGCAGGATCTAATATTTGCCAAATAAATACAATAATATTCGCTAATAAGATGATCACAGAAAAATACTGCTTGAAGAATGGAATTTTATCAGATTCAGCTTCATATACCATAATAATTAACTCGGTTTGTATTTTAATTTAAAATTGATTATGTGAAGATAATTTGCTCAAATGATATAAAAATTTTTAGTTTAAAAATTAAAAGGAGGGTAGAAAATGAGAATATCTTCTTGTTTTAGTTTCATCAGAAACTATTCGTTTTCAACAGTGCTTTTTACAAAAAAGTAAAAAGGAATGATTTTAGACAAAGAAGTTAAAAATAAAAGTGTCTGTTTTTTACCTACCACAATTTTGGTGAAATCTCAATGAACAAACCTAAAAAATCAAAAAAGAAAGTTTATTTTCTTCTAAGTTTATTTACTATATTTGCATTTAGTTCATTTATAGCCTATGGATATGCTGTTTCGGGTGAATTTACATTTGATATAGATCTTTTTAAGGATAATATTCAAAGTACTTCTGATGATTGTTGGAAAAAACCAGCTGAAAATCGGAAAAATACGATTTGCAACAAACTCACAGGAGTTCAACTTTTAATTGATGAGGAAAACTTTGAGGATGCTTATGATAAACTTCTTCATGATATTAAACCCAAGTTAACTGGTTTAAAAAAAGATGAACATGGGATTGCTTGGGGTAATGGAGTTCATGTTCAACCATGGGTTATCTGTCCTGATTTACAACAGTCGTTATGCGTTGAATGTGATCATATTCTTTCTCAAATTAATCCATTATCTGTATATGATGATGATAAAACTCCCCCAACGATTACCATAACCTATGACGGAGGTAATTACTTAGCTAATATAGGTTCTTGGCACGTAACTATAGAGGATCTTGAATCAGGAATTGATGAAGTCCTTATAGAAATTGATGGAATTGTTTATATTCATGAATTAAATTTAGGAGGACCCTTAACTCTTGAATATAATGATATTGCTGTTCCTTTTGCTATTGGAATGCACATGATTGTAGTATCTGCTGTAAATAATGATAAAGACTATGAATGGGATCAAGAAACTGGTACTGAAGCTGATTGGGTTGAGATTGTAGAGGACACGACAGCGCCAGTAATAAATATTGTGTACCAAGGGGATAATACTGATGAAAATCCAGGAATTTGGAATGTTAATGTTTACGATGATGAATCTGGTATTAATGAAGCAAGCCTTCAAATTTTAGTTGATGGAGAGTTCGCAGGGAACTATCTTGGTGATTACGGGGTTCCAAATAGCCTTATGGATCACTTGATTTACGTAGAAGTCGAGAATAATGATCCAGTTTCCCCTTTATTAAACTCAGCATCGTCATTGACGACAATTATTGATGATGATGATACACCCCCCGTTATAACCTATACTTATACTGGAGATGGAACTGATGGAAATCCAGGAGAGATAGTTGTGAGTGCTTCTGATAATGTAGGTCTTTCTGAGGATCCAAGCGGGACATACACCGTTCCAAACACTCTTGGTGCTCATGAATTCTCATTTACCGCTACCGATAATGATAATGATAGAACTTCAGATTGTCTAACCACTACTCTATCGATATCAATTGAGATTGTTGATGATGATACTAAACATCCTATTATATCTGTAATTTATTCTGGAAGTGGTTTTGACGGAGATCCAGGAGGGTTTTCTTGGACAATTACCGATATTGATGATGGGATTGGAGGTGATAATGATATGGGCTTAAGCCAAATAATTATTTTAGGATCTTATGAGTCTTCAGTAGGTTTACCAAATCATCAATATTTATTCCCTCCTTTAGAAATAGGGAATTGGGATCTAACATTGGGTCCTGGCCTTTATATCCTAGAAATTACAGCTTTTGACAATGACGATGATAGAACTTTAGCGGTTGATGCATTATCAGCAGGATTAAACTATGCTCAGACGATAATAGATGATGATACAAGTGCCCCAACAATTTCGATTCAGTATATTGGAGATGGAAATATTCTTAATCCTGGTTTATGGCACGTGGAAGTAGAAGATCCGGAATCTGGACTTGATTCAGTTGAGTTTTTAATCAATGATGTTCAATGTGAGTACGATCAAGCTATTGGAGGATTGAATTTCAAGCAGTATGATATTTCGGTTCCCGATGTGGGTGGAGAATATACATTAACGGTTATTGCAAAAAATAATGATAATGATTGGAGTGGAGATCAAGAACAAAGCACTGATACGAACTACCAGTTAATTTTAAGTGATGTGATTCCACCATCTCTCGATCAACCTAATGATATATCCTATGAATATTTGAGTATAGGACATGAAATTTCATGGACCGCGACCGATGAGCATCCAGCTACATATACTATCACACTAGATGGTGTATTATATGAGAGTGGAACGTGGGTATCTGCTGTGCCAATATCTATAAACGTTGATGGTTTATCAATAGGAACACATGAAATATTAATTTCAGTTTTAGATTTATACGATAACTCAGCTACTGACAGTGTATATGTAAATGTACTTGAAGATGATGATAATACTCCTCCTATAGTTGACATTACTAGTGAAATTTACGATGAATTCAATCCTGGCTTTTTGACAGTTTATATTATAGATTTTGATTCAGGTCTTGCTTCGGTACAAATTTTAATCAATGGTTTAGAATATTTATACGACCAAAATCTCAATGGGATTGAAAGTATTGTTTATACAGTTCCTCTCCCCTTCATTCAAGGAGAGGTTCTATCGACTGTAATTGCGCAAGATAATGATAATGAAAGTGAAGGAGATTCTCTATCAACTACAGCACAGCACTTAGATGTAATACCAGATGGAGACACTGAAGCTCCTACAGGTTATACATCTTATGATGGGTCATATTTAGATAGCAATTCTGGAACATGGCATTATTATGTTGAAGATCTTGAATCTGGTCTTGCTGATGTACTCATTTTTGTCGATGGTGTTCAAGTGCTACACGATGAGAATCTTAATGGAGTAATTTCAATGTCTTATAATATTCCTGTTCCTGCGACACCTGGAGTGCACTGGATGGAATGTAGAACTACAGATTATGATATCGATATTGAAGGAGATCAATTGACCGCTATCGATACTGCGGATATTTTTATTGAAGATGATGACATCTCGGAACCAATAATTACAATTCAATATTATGGTTCGGGAACCACGTATGATTCTGGCTATTGGAATGTTATAGTTGAAGATCTTGAATCTGGATTGGATGAAGTACAGATTTTAATCAATGGTGTGGAAGAACTCTATGATCAAGGTCTTAATGGAATTTTATCCAAATCTTATGACGTCATCGTACCAAATTCAGTTGGAGTGTACACAATATTGGTTATAGCTAAAAATAATGACAATGATTGGAATGGAGATCAACAGCAAATTGACGGAGCTGATACGGTTGAAATTGTTTTTGATGATGATGGGACACCTCCTGTCATTACCATTGAAAGGGGATTTAATTTATGGAATGTATTTATTGACGATTTAGAATCTGGAGTTGATGAAGTAATAATTGAAATTAATGGAGTTGTCTTAGTCCATGATGAAAATCTGAATGGAATAATCTCTTTATCTTATTATCATATGTTTATTCAAGGAGGGCCAGGAACTTATACTATTACTATAACTGCTAAAAATAATGATAAGGATTATGTTGGGGATCAAGAAATAAATACTGTTACAGATTCTCAGCCTAAAATTCAAATGGTGGAGACGGATGACGATTTTACACCTCCTACTATCTTGATTACTTATGAAGGAGAATATACTGAAACAAACCCTGGAACTTGGCACATAGATGCTGAAGACCTTCAATCTGGACTTGATGAGGTGCGAATTTCCATTAATGGAGTTGAGCAGATTTACGATCAAAATCTCGAAGGAATAATATCGATCCATTATGACATTCCGGTTCCAAATATCGGAGGTATTTATACTCTCGAAGTTACTGCAATCAATAATGATAAAGATTTTGAAGGAGACCAAGAATCTTATACTAAATATCAAATAGTAGATATAAATCCAGATCCTGCTCCTCCATCTGATGATGATATAACTGGGCCCAGTATTTTGCTTGAATATGTTTTAGGTGGATATTATGAGGGAGTTTGGAGAATTTATATAGAAGATCTTGAATCAGGTTTAGATCGTATACAAATTATCCTTGATGGTACAGAGTTTCTCTATGATTTCAATTTGAATGGTATTACATCTAAATTTTATCAGATTGATGCATATAGTTATACAGGCGTTCACTCTATTGAAATTATTGCTGTAAATCATGACCACGACTATCCCGGTGATGAAGAACTAAGCATTGCATTCGATTCTATATGTGTTGATAATACAGGTCCCACTATTGAAATTTTCTATGATGGAGGTCATTCTGAATTAAATCCGGGAGTTTGGATAATTTTGATTGAAGATCCTGAATCTGGAATTGACAAAGTTCAAGTTATAGTGGATGGAGGAGAAGCTGTAATGTATATTTATGATGGAGAACTCTCAGTTTACTTCAATGTTGATGTTCCTGGAATTGAAGGTTTACATACTATCGAGGTTATCGCATTCAATAATGATAAAGATTATGTGGGGGATCAAGAATCAGAAACCCAATCTGATGAAGTACAAATCATTTACGTACCTCCAATGCCCCCACCGCCTCCTCCACCAGATGACGATACTACACCGCCCACTATTGAAATTTACTATGAAGGGGGGAGTAGTACTGCGATTCCTGGGATATGGATTTTAGTTATTGAGGACCTAGAATCTGGAATTGATGAGGTTCACATTACAGTAGATGGAGGCGACTCTACTATACATAGTTTTAATGGTCAATTATCAATTTATTTAGAAGTTAATGTTCCTGGAACGGAGGGATTTCATACTATCGAGGTTATCGCATTCAATAATGATAAAGATTGGGAAGGTGATCAAGAATCAGAAACCCAATCTGACGTTGTACAAATCGTTTACATGCCTCCAATGCCTCTACCAAGCGAAGAACCTGCCGATGAAACAGCACCTATCATCTCAATATCTTATGCAGAGGAATTTCCTACTGATGATTCCAACCCACCACTATTTATAGGTTAACTTAAAATTTTTGAAAAGGCTAATTCTTTTGCCTTTTATCTTTTTTTTCTTAAATGAATAAAAAAATTAATTCAAAATAAAAATGATAAAAAGAAAGATTAAAGACTAATTATTAGTATTATGCTCTAAAATCTCTTTTATTCTGTTCAAAAGTTCCTTACCGGAAAAAGGTTTAGTTATAT
>JBHLLI010000043.1:0-28855 GCA_048885765.1 Candidatus Hermodarchaeota archaeon | reverse complement strand
AGTAATTGAAATCATTTCTAGCACTTATGAAAAAGCAAGATCCAGTTGTATCTTTTTTCAATTTTCTTTTAACTTCTCTTAATCCATTCTCTTCTTCGCCTCTAATCATTCTTGGATAATCTACGGGATTTAAATAATTTAAATCTCCAGTTTTTTCTAGCTTTTCGAGAATTTGTAATATTTTCCTTCTTGGCTTTATTCTTATCCGATTTAATTCCTTAGTATTTGAATTACAATATGGACATTTATGATCAAAGGTATAAACATATAATTTCTTAGATTTTAGACATAAAGGGCAATTAATATTGAAACAAACTCTTAATGAATCAACATCTTGATCTGAATAGGTTATAATTTTAGTTTTAGGATAATCATATACAGCTAAGTCTTGCTTAGGAAGATTTTTTTGATTTTCATATATTAATATTTGTACTTCATTAGTCACTCTTTTAAAGATTTTAGAGCCAATATCATAAATTTTAAGTATATTTGCATTGGAAAAAAAATCATTTCTAAATTTGATATATCCCTGTCTTAAAAGGAAACTTTTTGGAACCAAGAAACCAACAAATTCATTACTCCACGCTAATGATTTTTTCAAAAAAGTACAGTAAATATCCTTAAAAAATATGTTTTCTTTTTCAAGAATTTCTTTTTCTTCTTGATTTAATATATTTCCATAAGGAGGATTGCCAATTATTATATCAAACTTTGGAAATTTTGAAGTGATTATACTATTTTGAATTTGTAAATTACTTTTAAGGATCGAAATGATTTGTTTCATTCTTATTTTGGGCTCACTATTAAACCATTTCAGTAGTTTTAAAAGGCATAATGTAATTGCATATTTGTTTATATCAAATCCATACAAGTTAACTAATATTTGATTTTTAATTTGAATTTTAGATAATTCACAATTTAGTTTGATAAGAGTTTTGTAAAGAATATCTGCTGCACTTAGAAGAAAACCGCCTGATCCACATGCTGGATCACATATTGTGGTATTTAGTAGGAGTTGTGTTATATTATTCTTAAAATTTAGGTCAAGTCTAAATATATCTTCTAAAGATTGTAATTTTATAATTTTTTGATCAGTTAAATCTATATTTTTATTAAGTAAACAAATTAAAGTTTCTGCAACCATAAAATCTGAAATCTCTTTATTTGTATAAAAGGCACCCTCCGATTTTCGTTTATGATATCCTCTTAAGAAGATTTCTTCGTAATTATTAATTAATGGATAGATTTTTTGGATTTCTTCAATATTGTTTGTTTTTATGTATTTATCATTTTGTTCAATGAATTCCTTGAATTGATTAAAATTTTCTTCTTTTTCCAATTTATTCTACCGAATTTTAGATGTTTTTAATAATGAAGCAGACTCCTCATCAAGAAAACAAAAACAACTTTCATGTTTTTTAAGTATTGAAGCTGGATATTTCGGAGTAATTCTTTTATCTTCTGAAAAGCAATTTCTTACCGCTTCTGCTTTTCTCCTCTCTGGACATATACAAATTATATTTTTACCACGCATTATTTCTTGAATAGACATAGATATAGCTTTTTTTGGAACTTGTTCAATTGAGCCAAACCATCCTTCTCTAACTTGTTGATTACGGGATTTTTGATCTAAATCTACAATAATATATGGATCTTTTATTTCGAATTTAGCAGGGGGATCATTAAAGGCAAGATGTCCATTTTCTCCAACACCTACGAAAATTACGTCTATTTTGACCTCTGAAATGATTTTGTTAATTCTATTACATTCCTGCTCAGCGTCAAGAGCATCTCCTTCAATAAAATGAACTTTCCTAAGGGGTATTAAATTCACGATATGTTTTTGAAGATAATTCCGTAAACTCGCTGGATGTGATGCAGGTAGCCCTATATACTCATCTAAATGGAACATTACAGTTCTAGCCCATTCTATTTCTTCATTTTTGGTCAATGTATCTAGAAATTCAAATTGGGATACTCCAGTAGCTGCTACAAAATATGCATTATCTTGGGAATCTAACGTTTTTAAGAGGAGCTCTGCCGCCTTTTCTGCAGCAGCTTCTCCCGTTTCTTTTTTATTTGAAAAAATGTTGATATTTAACATAGCATAAAATTTATCTTGAAAAAACCAATATCTATATATGATATTAACAAGAATTAGGTAATTTATTAATACTTGATATTTTTATACTTATATTTATTCATTACTATTGGAGTATGACAGAAAAAGGGAAAAAAAAATTAGGCAATGAAGACAACGATGGAGTAGCTCCAATTAGTTCAATTGTAAAAAAGATGAAAAAAGAGTATGATAGAGATCCTAAGGATTGGAGAGTGATTGGATCGAATGATAAAGATGGTAATTTAGATACTTTTATTGCAAAAAAACCCAATACTTTTTGGTTAAAGTCAAAGCAATTAAGCCCTTATTCTTCTTTAAGTATGGGTACTGTAGTGAGAAATTTGGATAAAGATATCGATGAAAAAATAGGAAAAAGGATGTCACCAAATGATATGTTGAGATTATTCGGTATGATTGTTCCTATTAGAAAGAATCAAAATATAATAGCCACTGGTATCGAAAAATATTCTCAAGAACATGGTGACTATTTTAAGAAATTAATACATGATCGAGATCCAAATATAGGCTCTGCATTAGGACGGCGTATTGATAAAGAATTTACTAAAAAACATCCACAACGACGTGGTTTATATATTTAAAGAAAGAATTATACTTTATCTTTTAGTTTTCCTAGCTCATCTTTACTTTTAATAATAAAGTCAGCATTACCTGTGTATTTAGATGTATTACTTATTAGTTCTGTAATTACAGCATTAATTAGAGCAGATCCTGATTTTCCTGTACCTCCTGCGAATTCTTTTAATAGAGGAACTTTTAAATCTTGAACATAAAACGTGAGGCCTTTAGAAATCTCTTCCATCATTAGTTGATAAGCAAAATCTGGACTTTTTTCTCCTTTCATCAAAGGTTCATCAGGATCTTCAAAAGTATAAGACACTTCTAACCATTTATCGCTAGCAGTTGGCACCATACCATAAATATAATCCTGAGTATAAATCCATAATGGTATTCCATTATCGAAAGAAGAATCCACAATTGCTTTAAATTCTTCACTCATTTTACATCAATTCTTTAAAAAATAAATTACTTCTATTAGATAAAGTTAAGTTTGTTTTTTTAATTTTATAGTTATAAAATTTTTATTATAATCCTATCTTTTAAGTTTATGCAAAAAAAATAATTGAATAATAGAAATGAGAGACAAAAATATGCGAAAACTTGATTTTAAAAAAATAATATCAGAAATTCAAGAATGGATTAAAAATTATGTGAGTTCAGCGAAAGTTGATGGAGTAGTAGTAGGAATTAGCGGAGGGATTGATAGCGCTGTCACAACGACCTTGTGTGTTAAAGCACTTGGAAAGGGAAGTGTAATAGGATTAGGATTACCATGTTTATCAAACCCTCAAGATTTGAAGGATTCTAGAATGTTAGCAGAAAATTTAGGAATTAGGTTTATCGTTTTTGATTTAATAGAAATTTATAATGAATTTATGAAGAAATCATCATCTTTAATAGAATCCAACAAGTTAGCAATAGCAAACTTAAAACCTAGATTAAGGATGATGACTATATATTTCGTTGGCCAATCTTTAGGAAAATATATAGTTGCAGGTACTAGCAATAGAACAGAGATTGCTATTGGATATTTTACTAAATACGGTGATGGTGGGGTTGATATTGAACCAATTGGAGATCTTTATAAATGTGAAGTGAGGGAAATAGGTAAAATTCTCAATGTTCCAGAAGAAATTATAAAGAAACCACCAAGTGCAGGTCTATGGGAAGGACAGACTGATGAGGATGAAATTGGTTTAACATATGAGGTTTTAGATGAAATTATTTTTAGAATTGATAATAATTTAGCTTTAGATGAATTAAATAAAGACAACGTTAAAAAAGTAAAAGAAATGATGAAATCAGCTCAGCATAAACTTATAATGCCCCCAACTTTCAATAGTAAATAGCTGAATATAGTCTGAAATTACATGCTCGAAATAACGCGTCTGATCCTGTTAATTTTCGAGGTAATTCCATTTAATCTTCCTCTTAGTTGGTCACTCTGATTTTTATACTCATTATCATCAATAGAACCTGCACTATATGATTTTTCTACTTCTTTAAAGGTTTTCTCTAATGAGTAGCGTTTGCCCTCAAGAGCAATTAATTCTTGATATAAAGAATCTTTATCAGAGGGTAATTCTTCTTCAACTTCAGTTTCAGGTTCTGTAAAACTGCTAATTTCTGATTGAGAATCATTAAATCCAACAAAAGCCATTGTATCACTTTTTTCTTCTTTTTTCTTCTTCTTTGCTTTTTTTGCCGTTGAGCTAAAAGCTTCATTTAATGTCGGCATCTTTTCTGTAGATTTTTCGCCTACTGAGGAAAAAACATTAAATAATTCAGTTCCTGTTGAACGAATTTCTTCAGCTTCAATTTCTTCTATGCTAACTTCTGTAATTTTAGGTTTCTCTATGGTAGGAGGTTTTTCGATAAATTCAGGTTCTTTGACAGTGGGTTCTTCTATAATTTCAGTTTCCATAACAGAGGATTCTTCAATAGGTTCAGGTTCTTCGATAGCAAATGGAACCTTCTTATCCTCTTCTTTGGTTTCAATCTCTATTATTTCTGGTACAAGAGCCCTCCTCTTAGGTTTTTCAGGCATTTCTGTTAAATTTAATGATTCTGATGGTTCTGATGGTTTTGAAGGGACATCAGATTCTTCAAGAATATCCAATATGGACTCAAATTCTTCTGGAATTTCAGTAATTATTTGTTCATCCTCTACTTGTTCCTCAATCTGAGGAATTTGTTCAAGACTAGGGGAAGGTTTTTCTTTTTCAATTTTTTGTTCAATTTTTGATTGGACTTGCTCAATTGATTTAATTCCAATTGTTTTTTTAGGTTTTTCAACGTCAATACCACCTGGTGCCTTGATGTGAGGTGGATGTTCGGGTTTTTTAATGACAGGAAGTTTAATTTTTGGAGGAGGTAATTTTACATCCTTTTTTGGAGTTATTTTTTTAATAACTTTACTTTGAGATATTTTTTGGAGCGACTCATCTTTTTTATCTAATTCTAATTTAAGGACATCTATTTTATGTTTTAGATCGTCTATCTCGCCTTTAAATTGTTCAGAAACTTTATTTACTATCTGATTTATATCAAAACTCGCTGTATCTAAATCTTCATGCATTTGAGCAGTTGGAGATTCTTTTACTTCTGCTTGAACTTCAAATTCAGGTAAATCATCTTTAATTTTTATAATCTTTTCAATATCACCGGGTAATTCAGACTCTAAAAACCAGAGCTCTAAGGTATCCCAACTATCTAATTTATTTAATGTATCTTCGAATAAAGCCATATTCGCTTCTACATTAAAATTTTTTACAGATTTCAAAGTCTGAATCAGATTGATTAATTTCTCCCGAGCGGTAATCTCATCATCGGGGGTTGGTTCTCCCTGTGTTAAATAAATATAAATATCTTTAATCTCTTGGATTATTGAATTGAACTTTTCTTCCTCGCTCATGAATGATTACTTGAATTGTTTATTTTAATTATCTCTTAAAATATCTCTTTAAGTATTTAAAAACATTTCATTAATATATTTTTTTGCGATGCTATCCATGTTAAATTACATGGATGAAATCCTAAAAACCTTAAAAAATCAATTTCTTTTTTCTACTTTCTCGTCAATTAAGTTTATATATTATTTAGTTCATGTAAAGAATCAGGAATCCTTAAAAATTTTGGAATATCAAAATGAGTTCAAATAAAAAAAGTTTATTTCAACCAAGATGTCCAAAGTGTGGAAAGAAAATCTATCTAAAGTATAGCCCTTATAGAGATTATGTATTTAGAAAGCCACCCTCATATTGCCCAAATTGTGGCGAGGAATTAAGTGTGGAAAAAAGGAAAGACTTAGTGGAACATGAAGAGATGGTATTTGGTATATTTTGTATTATGGCTGTCATCTTTTTAGTAGTAATAGGAGTGATATTTATGAATCCTATTAGAGGATAGCGGATCTCGCTTTTAAAACACAAAAAAATTTATATTTCATTATGCACAGAAAATTTTGATCTAAGATATAATATTTCTTTTAAAAGGAATCCAGATGCAAATTGAAAATATAGAAGATTATACTTTAAGTGTGAATAATTATAGAAATGGGAATTATTTTTATGAGACGATAACTTCAACTGAGGATATTAGAAATGCTATAGAACGTGGCAAAAAATTTGTATTTCTTGGAGCTGGTGCTGCCATAAGTATTATAGTCGGATCGGTTATTTTTTCTATAGCTCTGATCCTTTCAATGATTTTTTACTATTATATGTATGTATCTATATTTTTTGATCTCATCTTGTTTTCTGTCATTCTTATCTTTTTCGGAATTTTCGCGATACCAAGTCTAAGAATATTAATTCAAGGGATTCTTACCCTGCGTAAACCATTTTTAGTTTTAGGTCAAGAAGGAATAGTATATAAATTAAAAACTGGTGATGTTAAAGGATATAATTGGGAAGATATTAGCATGGATGTGGTCGAGAAACGAGAGAAATTTTCGGATCAGGAGGGTTATTATAGTATTTCATTTGAAATTTCTATCTCGATGCCAAATGGTGATTTTTTAAACTTCAATCGAGGAGACTATACAATGAAAGAATTCCCTGATAAGGAAAAGATTGGACGCAAACAAGTTAATTACCTTTTTTTACAAACATTTTTGAGTTATTATAATTATGGTAAAAAGGGAATTTTTAGTTAGACTACAAATTGAATAAATGAGGATGTAAAAAATATGTTAAATAATAATATTAATGATTTAAAAGAAGCCTATAATAACTATCAAAAAGGAAAATACACCTTTGGTAGATTTGGGACGTCAGAGCAAATTAAGAACGCGTTTATGGATGGAAAAATATTTGTATTAAAGTCATCTAATAGAGCGCTAGTTGGTTTGATTTTAATATTGGTTTATGTTATACTTGTATTCACCTTCATCGGAGAAGAATATTTCTTACTGGTATTGATTATAACGGGAACTATTTTTGGAATTGCTAGTATTTTCATTGTTATTCTTATAATTTCTTTTAAAAGATACTTTGTAGTTATTGGCCCCTCAGGAATATATTATCGAAAAGTTGTTAAAATCCGTAGCTTTCAATGGAATGAGATGACTATAACAGAGGGTTATGTCCAAAAAACAAGAGGAACAAGAAGAACCCCGCCAGTGACAACCGCTATAGTAGAAATGAATCTACCTGAAGGTAAAAAAGTTAAATTTGTTTCAAATCGATATAAAAGCAAAGAATTTGAAAAGAGTGTCAAACGGAGAATGTTTATTTCCCTTTTTCAAATTTACTATGAACTTGGCAAAAATTCTAATTAGAATGAAGTAAAAGGTCATTAAATATAGATAAAAGGAATTTAGATAAAATATTTAACCAGATTATTGAATAGAAGGATTAGATTTACACACGCCTTCCACGATGACCCCCCTTCCTTCTACAATGGTCATGTGATTTAGGGGTTACTTCTTCAATCCTACCAACTTGTAATCCAGCGCGGGCTAAGGCTCGAATACAAGCTTGAGCTCCCGGACCTGGTGTTTGGGATTTGTTTCCACCTGGGGCTCTTACTTTTATATGGATTCCTCTAACTCCTTTATCTCTGAGATCATTAGCCACACGGAAGCCACATTGCATAGCAGCGTATGGATTAGATTCATCTCGATCAGCTTTTACTACCATACCACCGGAACACTTAGCAAATGTTTCAGCTCCAGTTAAATCTGTAGCGGTAACAATCGTGTTATTATAAGAACTAAATATGTGAACAATTGCCCATTTCATTTCTTCTTTTTTACTCATAATTCAACCCTATTTAACTTTTTTCTTTTACTGCCGATAATGGACTTTTTGGTGTAAAGTCGATAAGTTCTTCTTCATCTCGTTTCACAATATAAGAAGGAGCATTTATCTTTTTTCCACCAACTTGAATATGTCCATGAGTAATATATTGCCTTGCTTGATAAATAGTACTAGCAAGCCCTCTCTCATAAACAAGTGTTTGAAGTCGTCTTTTAAGAACATCTTCAGTTGATAGGAGTAGTACATCCTCAAACTCCGCTTCTGATCCTATAATACCTAGCCTATTTAATTTTTGAATTAGTGTCTGCTGTACTTCTTTAGCAAGTTCGTCAGATAATGTTCTAGATTGTCGAGCGATATTACGCCAATTTCCTAACATTGTACGCATTTTCCAGTATTCACGTTTATTTCTTAACCCATATTTACCGAGGAATTCGAGTTCTTCTAAAATTCGATCTTTTTGAAATGGATGTTTCGGTTTTTTAAATTTCTTCTTTAAACGTCTTGGATCTCCCATACTTCCACCTTTATCTTCGTATTATTTTTGTTGTTGACCTTTTTTCCTTCTCAGAACCCCGACAACTAAACCATGGCGACCAGTACTTTTTGTTCTTTGGCCACGCACTTTTAATCTTAAGTGATGCCGAACCCCTTTATAACTCTTGATCTTTTTCATTCTATCTATGTCCCTTCTTACTGTAATCTCCAATTTATTTCCAATAATATGAAGATCTTCACCAGTACGTAAGTCTTTTGGTCGATTTATCATCCACCTTGGGACACCATTTTCAACAGGAGCCATAATTATCTCTTCTAATCTATTTAGATCTTTTTCTCCAATTGTTCCGATTCTTAGATTTGGATCTATTCCTGCCACTCTAACTATTGCTTGCGACAATCTTCTACCTATGCCTCTAATTTGTGTCAACCCATGTTCAACTTTTGCATTTCCATCTACTTGTGCTCTTAATTTGCGAAAGAACACCTTTTCGCGAAAATTTTTTGGTCGAACAGCTGAGAAAGAACTCATACTAACTCAATCAATTAATTTTATGTTTTCTTTTTTGATTTAATGTTAGTAAATACAGAATTTAATATTAAATTTTTGGTTTTCCTTGAGAAGAAGTCAGAGTTTTCATACTTTTCTTAAAACTTGACTATTCTAATAAATCGGAACTCTCTGGTTTTCTTCTAATTTTGAATTTATATGCTTTTTACTCTTAGTTTTTTTGGAATTAGCTATTTTTTCTAATAGTGGTAAACCAGGTTTCACTTCTTTAATAGGTTTAGACTCAATTAACTTTTGTTTAATTAACTCGTTATAAAGTTCTTTACCTTTTTCAGTCCTAATAAGCACAGTATTCCATCCTGAAGGAGATCCGATAGATCCGATTGAAATATCTGCTGATTCGGAGGTCAAATCATAACAAATCTCACAGTCTTCTCGAGCGAGATGTGAAATTTCTTTTATTGGGATATTCAATTCTTCTCCTTTTTGGGTATAAACAAAGAATTTCCCTTTGTTGATATCCATCTTTTTTACATCATTAATATCGACTTCTAATTTCTTGCATATGTTGAGAAGAGATTCATATGAAAAAGATTCCATACAGAAAATACCAATTCGGTATTCTACATTATTGATTGATGGAAATCCTATATTATATACATTTGATTTAAGAAGAGCCTGCATTTGGCAAGGCACACCTACAACTGCAACTTTTTTTTCAATAAACTCCTCTTGATTTAGCAATTGTAAGTTTGGATTATTTACATATTTAGTACCCGCTGAGGAAAGGACATCTTCCTTATTTTTAATTATAAAAGGTTCGGGTCGCCATAGTGTATTACTCATTTTAGCACCAATAGCAAAATCAATTTTCTTTTTCTCCAAAAGATAATGTATACAAGTGCTTGATATTCCCCCATCTTGACATATGTCAGCAATCTCTTTTATTTTAGTTCTCGCTGAACATACTTCAATATAATAACCAACTTTACTGTATTCCTTGATTTCAGAAGCATTTTCTTGTACCATATTTAAAACTTTAACGGGTAAATATGTTCTCGGACAAACGAAATAACACAATCCGCATCGAATACATTTATCTTCATCAATTTTTCCGAAACCGTTATAAATATGTAAACAATTTACTGGACAGATTCCAGCACATAGTCCACAACCTGAACAGTTTTTTGATTCAAAAATAACCTTTACAGGTTCATAAATAGTTTTGAGCTTTGAAATATCTCCTTCAAAAGTTTTAATTGAATAGTCTTTGAAGATAGATTTTTCTGGATTATCACCCTCTCCTTTAATTTTGTCATATAATTCTTTTACAATTAGAAGTTTTTCATTTCTAAGTAATTCAAATAAACTCAATGTTTTATTAATCTCAATAGAGTTTACTTTAGAAAATTGATTTAAGGTTTCTAAATTACTTTCAGAATTTTTTTTTAAAAAATTAAATAGAGAGTATTTTAATCTCTCTTCATCTAGCATTTTATATAGAAGAGTTTCATACTGTTGTTCATTATATAACCCTGCTTCTAAGATATCATGTTTAGCATCAATAAACGCTCGGATTCTATATGAATCTAAAGCATCTGCTAGATCTTTTAAAAATTCCCATGAAAGATTTTTTTCAAGACTCATGATTATACTTAATAATTTTTAAATTGAGATTTTTCCGAATACCCGAGCTGCGGGCTAGTTTCTTTTCAACTAATATTTATTTGAAAAGATCATCCTAATTCGGATTATATTTTGGTAATGGAGGGAGGGCTTGAATTTTGGAGGAGATATCTTCTACGGATGCTATAAATTTTTCTACTTCTGCTGCTGAACAGAAATACTGCTGGATTCTTTCCTCAGATATACCCTCATGTTTTAATAATTTCTTTAAAGTAAGCACATGTTCATATGTATTAATATTGCCATTACCAAATTCACATTCTCCTTCTTTTCAAGAAATTATTGCCACACCATCAGCACCATTTAGAAAGGCTTCCATAATTAGGTGTATTCCTATTCGACCTGTACATCTCACTCTTATGAGATGAAAGTCTGTTGAATATGATTTTCTTGTAACACCTGTTAAATCTGCTGCGGAGTAACCTCACTTATCACAGCCAAAGGCTATAATTCTTCTTGGGCCATTAATTTTGTTAGACATTAATAATTACCTCTAATCGGTTAATTCTTCAATACTTTCAGGCGACATTTCTAATAATTCTGTGTCAGCGCATCCAATACCTTTAATTTCTTGACTGAATTGTCTATCACGATAGTATTTCAGGTCAATAGCTCTTGCTGGACAAGATGATATGCACACACCACATCCTTTACATTTTAAATCATCGACTTTAGCAATTTCATTCTCATTTACTTTAATTGCTTCATAAGAGCAGAGTTTTTCACATCTATGGCATCCCATACAGAGATCCTCATCTACTTCCGCAATAATTAATTCTTGTTTTATTGTGTCATGAGACAAGAGAGTTGATGCTTTACTTGCAGCTGCTAAAGCTGAAGATACTGAATATGGAATGTTTTTTGGACCTGCGGCACACCCCGCAATGTATATTCCTATATCTTTTGTTTCTTGTGGATTTAAACATCCATGAATTTCAGAAAGGAAACCTCCTGGACCTTTACTTAATCCCATTACTTCAATTATTTCTTCTGTTCCTTTTGAAGGAATCATTCCAGTTGATAAAACAACTAAATCTGCATCAATTTTCACAATTTCTCCAGTTAAAGAAGAATAAGCTCGGACTTTTAGTTTATTGGTTTCTTTGTCTTCAATTATTTCGCCTACTTTTCCTCTAATCATTCGAATTCCTGATTCTCTTATTTTCCTATAGTATTCTTCATTGCCTTTGTCTGTGGTTCGAATATCGATATAAAATAGGATCACATCCATATCTGGATATTCTTGCCTTAATAATTGGGCATTTTTTAGTGCTACATTGCAGCATACAAATGAACAATAGGGATTAGCATTCACATCTCTAGAGCCAACGCATTGAATCATTACAACGGTTTTTGGGGTTTCACCATTAGAAACCCTATAAACATGTCCTCCGGTTGGTCCAATTGGACTTAACAACCTTTCCAATTCTATTTGGGTAATTACATCAGGATAATAACCATAATGATATTCATTAGAATCCCATATTGGATATTCGTCCCAACCAGTTGCAATAATCACTGCTCCTACTTTAACATCAACGTATTCTGCTTCTTGTTCAAAATTTATCGCTTCAGCTGGACATGTTCGCTCACAATTCTTACAATCAATGCATACGCTTCTATCCATAATAGCAAGTTTGGGTACCGCTTGTGGAAAGGGTATATATATTGCATTTCTTTCTCCAATACCTCTGTCAAATTCGCTAGGAACTTTAATAGGACATTTAGTTGTGCATAATCCACATCCCGTACATTTTTTTTCATCCACATAACGGGGATTTTTACGAATCTTTACGTGGTAATCTCCAGGAATACCACTAAATTCTACAACATCACTATAAGTAAACAGTTTTATATTTGGGTGTTTTGATGCGTTTACCATTATAGGTGCCAAAACTCATATGCCACAATCATCAGTAGGGTATATTCGGTCTAACTGCGCCATTTTACCCCCGATTGTAGCTTCTTTTTCAACCAAATATACAGGCATTCCTTGATTTGCTAAATCTAAAGCAGCGTTCATACCAGCAATACCAGCACCTACTATAAGTACAGCTTTTTCAGCAGGAATTTCTTTTCTTGGAATGCTTTCTAATTCTCGTGCTCGATTAATTCCTGCTTTAACTAATCTTATAGCTTTCTCAGTTGCTTTTTGCTTATCGTCTCTGTGGACAAAAGAGCAGTGTTCTCTTAAGTTAACCATCTGAAAATAGTATGGACTTAAACCAGCTTCAACTAAAACTGCTCGATAAGTAGGTTCATGAATTTTTGGTGTACAGGCAGCAACAACCACTCTATTCAAATCTTGTTCCAAAATATCATTTCTAATTGTGTTTTGTCCCGGATCTGAACAAGTAAATGAATTAACTCTAGAAATTACTACATTTGGTAAGTTTTCAATTGCCTCTCTTACTACATCACAATCTACAGAAGCTTTAATATTCACGCCTCACTCACATACATAGACTCCAATTCTCGGTTTATCCATGGTCTGTGTATCAGACATCATTTTCACCTTTTTGTATAGCTTCACCACAATTTTGTAGTTAATTTGAAATTTTATACCAAATTTTATTGGGTTTTGAAATTAAGGAAATAATTTATTTTTTCTGATTAGAGTTCAATAAGTGGTATGAATTATTTTCTTTTGTTTTATCTCTTAATTGTTTAATTTTTAAAAATTCGTTTAATAGAGTTCTCGTGAATTTTTTATTGAAAAAAAAATTATTTAACAATATGTCAGAGACAGAAGAAAAAAAGAAAGAAGATTTTGCGAAGGAGTTCATGGAAGAAGAGGGCTTAAAAGGAAAAGCGAGAAGAATTAAAATAAAAAAAATTATTGATATGGTGGGTTATGATAAAGGAAAGATTAAAACGGCTCTAGCTCGTTCCACCATTACTGATAGGATTCAGCATGAATAATACCAATTTTTATAATAATATTTTTGAATTAATTTCACATTTTAATAAAATAGTATTTTTATTATCATAAATAATAACTTGCAAGTTAGAACCAAGGAGCTAAATTTTGCTTGATATTGAAGTATTCAGAAATAATATTGATGAGATAATTAAATCAGAGGCAAAAAGATTCAAAGATCCTTCAATTGCAGAAAAAGTATTGGATTTTGATAAAAAGTGGAGAACATTATTACAAGAGATAGAAGAATTAAGAAAGCAAAGGAATGAAATTTCTCTCAAAATCGGGAAATATAAGAAAGCAGGTGATACTAAGAAAGCAGATGAATCAATAGCTCAATCAAAACAAATTAAAGACAAAATTGACGAGTTAGAAAAATTAAGAAATGAGTATTTAGAACAAAGAGAAAAATATCGATACATGGTAGGAAATATTCTACACCATTCTGTTCCTAAGGGAGAAACTGAGGAGGAAAATGAAATTCTTAGAACAGTAGGGAATATCCCAAAATTTGATTTCAAGCCTCTATCTCATGTCGATTTAGTCACCAAAATTGGAGGTGTAGATACACAAAAAGCTTCAGAAATTGTAGGATCAAGATTTTTCTATCTAATGGGAGATCTAGTTCTACTAAATTTAGCTCTATTAAAATTTGCTTTAGAGAGATTAACAAGCAAAAAATACATCCCAATGTGGACCCCCTTTTTTACTAAACATGAAGTAATGAAGGCTGCCGCGGAATTGACAGATTTTGAAGAGCAACTGTATAAAATTCAAGATGAAGATCTATATATGATTGCTACTTCTGAACAAACCATTGCCGCATATCACTATAATGAAATCATAGAACCTGAAAGATTGCCTTTGAAATATGCTGGAATCTCTTCATGCTTTAGAAGAGAGGCAGGATCACATGGAAAAGATACTCTAGGAATATTTAGAGTACATCGATTTGAAAAAGTAGAACAATTTATTTTCAGTAAACCTGAAGATTCTTGGAATCATTTTGAAGAATTAATTGCTAATGCTGAAGAACTATATAAAGAATTAAATATACCATATAGAATAGCAAATATAGCTTCTGGGGAATTAAATGACAATGCTGCAAAAAAGTATGATTTAGAAGCCTGGTTTCCAGCATCAAAGACATATCGTGAATTAGTTTCATGTAGTAATTGTTTAGATTATCAAGCAAGAAAATTAAAAATACGGATGGGAAAAGTTGGTTCACAACAGGCAAAAGAAGTATTACATACGTTAAATTCTACTGCAATCGCAACTGAACGCACAATTTGTTGCATTCTTGAAAATTATCAAAATAAAGACCATTCAATTACCATTCCAGAAGTACTTCAGGAATATATGAATGGTAAAAAGATTATTAAAGCATTAAAATAAAAACTAATAGAATAAAAAATGATAGAACAAGATCTTGAAGATTTTGAAGATTTCTATAAACAACGAGTAAATGCTCAATTTTTTAAAATTAGAAAAGTTACCAAGAAATTAATTGGAGAAGTTAGAGAAAATTTAATTGAAATAAAAGTATGTTTAGATCATTTCTTAGAAACTGGAAAGGAAAAAATTGATCAAAAAGCTCAAAGATCTTTAAATTTTTTTTCTGATCGTATAAGAAAAGAAATTGATGAAATTGAAATCCCTGAAGAAGAATTAACTTATGATAACATTCAAAAACTAATTAGTTCAATTAAAAAGCTATTCACTAGTATTAATGAAATTGCTAGAAAATCGTTACCGAAATTTCATAAAGAAGTTCAAGCAGAACTTAAGGAGCTTAATTATATAACTCGAAAATTAACGAAGAAACAGGTACAATTAGATGAATTCATGAGAAAAAAGTATACTGAGGTCAAAGATGCAGAATACTTACTGAAAAAATTACCCAAAATCTTTCATCTTAAAGAAAATATTGAACATGCTAAAATCGATTTAGATAAATTTGAAGAAGAACTAGACGAGCGTAATAAGAATCAAGAAACCCTAAATTCGGAATTGATAAAAATCGAGAAAAATACTCTATTTAAAGAATTAGAAACTGAAAAAGACAAGCTTTTTCAATTACAGTTAAAAATCAATGACGAAATTGGATTTAAAAAAGCTTTAAAGAAACTAAAGTTCGAGTTAGAAAAAGAAAGTATTCACATCCCAAATATCGATTTAAATTATATGCGGGATTTTCTTAAAAATCCAATAAAAATGTTAATTAATGAGCGGAAAGATTTACCTAAATTTACGGCTCTTATGGTCCAATTGCGCCATGTTTTAGAGGAAAATAAATTAAATTTAAAAACTGAAACGAAAGAAAAGACAATTGAACAAATTAATACAATTTTTGATGAAAAGCTATTACAAGCGAATATTGAAGAGTTTTTGCAAATTGAAGATAAAATTAAAGAAATAGAAAAGAATATTGAAGAAGCGGGGTTAGCCCAGAAATTAGAAGATATAAAGAACCAAATATCTTCAAATACAATAAAACTTGAACACGTTGAGGCGGATTATAATCGAAAGAATAAAGATTATACGAGATACTTAAGTGCACTTAAAACCGAAAGAGAAGATTTCCAAGAATTAGTTGAAGAAATATTAAATGAGAAAATTAAAATAAATATAACATTTTCTTTCTAAATCATAATTTTCTTTTTGTAATTTTGAAGCTACGATTATTATTTGCATCAGTTTTCTTAAGAGCCAATTTTAAATTATTTTGAAGGAATTTAAAAACCTCTGTATCCGTTAAACTTAGGATTTTTAAATATTCATATCCTAGGACTAAATCATGTTTTATATCAATGTCAAATCCCGCTCTAAAAGAATCATAAACAGCTATTCTATCTATACCTTTTTGGGCAGCGTTATTAAGTAAAGCTACTAAAGAAGGTTTATTTGGATCTGAAAAAAAAGAAGGAATGATATCAGGAGGATTTCGTCCAAAAATAGAAATACCAGCAGAATGTATAGCAGGACAGATGACTAACTGGTTTTCATGGATCAATTGATTAATTTCATAAAAGTTCTCTGAAGAGATTAAGATCAAATCCAAAAATGAAAATACTGTTTTTTTAGCGTCAAATTTTTTAATAGCAATATTATTTAGATCTTCTATAACCTCATCAAATGATTTACGGGGAGATGTTAATTCTTCTTTAATCCCGATCAAATTGTATTCTTTGGCAAGTTCTAATATCTCAAGGGTATTGCAGTATACTATCATTTTGTCGAAACATGTCACATTATTTAACGTCTTTCCAAGATCTTTAAACATAGCAATAGTAAGATCTTTAAGCTGTTCATTAGAAAAACAATCTCTAAGCCGAGATTTGGTCCTTGCAAGAGGAGCTACGGGAATTAGTAAAATACTCATAATGTGTAGTGATTTAACCTTGAAACAAAATAATAGTGTAAGTATTATTGTCAAAAATGAGTTTTAAAATTTAAGATTATTTGGATTTCATTTAAAAGTGTTTAAAATCTGGACTGATAAACTCTCGAATGCGTCATCCACATTCTCATTTAATTTCGCTGAAGTTTCAAAATAATTTACTCCCAGTTTTTTAATTTTATCTTCGATTGATTGTTTATCGACCTTCCTTTCTAAGTCTCTCTTATTTCCCACTATAATATACGGTACATCTCCACTTAATTCTTTCAATTTTTCTATCCAAAAATCAATTTGCTTGAAGGAAGAAACTTTATCTAAGGAAAAAATCACCATTGCTCCAACTGCTTGAACAAAATAATATTCATTTGCCCATAGTTTATCTGTTTGACCTCCGATATCCCAAAAATAAAGTTTAAAACCTTTATCTTTAATATCTTTTTTTAATTTTGGATTCTTGATTTCTAATTGATCTAAAATCTTAGTTAAATCAATTTCTTTTATTAGAAAATTAGCTCCTATGGTTTGATGGTATTCTTCACTAAATTGATCATCAACATATTGAGCTAAAAGGCTAGTTTTACCAACACCAGCATCTCCGAGCAATATAACCTTTCCACGATAAGACATGGTGCTTTCCCCTATATTCTTATAAGTATAAAAATGTTATCTTTTTGATTTTTAATTATATATTCTTTTTAATATTTATTTTTAATTAAATTAAGGAATTTAATCTAGGGTTTTTTCGGTGGGGTTAGTTGTATTAGTTTGCATTCGCTTGTAATAAAGTGTTTGAATAAATGTTCATATCCTACAAGTTGTTTGGGAGTGCCATTTTCTAACCATAACCCTGAAGTGTATTCTGGTGCCTCTCTGACACTATCTAACGTTGTAAGTAAGAATTGATTATCAGTTATTAATAATCCAAACGGTATAACACTATCTCCTTCGATCGAATGAATTTTTACAGAAATTTTTAATAATTTCTTAATCTCTTCCTTTAAAATTTCATTATATTTTAGTGCAATTACAATTTGGATGTCAGAAGAAAATTTCTTATTCCAGAGTTCTTTTAACACCCAATCATATCCACCTAATTCTTGCATGAGTAAATCTGGAGTGATTATAAAGAAAATCCTTTCATTCGCAGAAGTTACAAGTTCTTTAACTTTTTTCCGTATTTTAGAACGTGTATTAATTGACCATACTCTCGGTTCAGATTCTTCTTTATCGATTTCTAAATCGCTAATTACTTTTTCTAATGATAAGGTTTCCTCTATTTTCTCCTTATATTCTTCTCGGATTACCTTAAAGATTCTTTCTACGGGAATTACTTGGTAATTAGCTCCCCTTTTAATTGGCTCTTTTTGAATAAAACCTTTTTCTATTAACCTGTTTAGTGAATCATAAACTCTTGCTCGATCCACACCTGAATACTTAGCAATATCTGCAGGGCTAAGGATCTTGAACTTGCATAATGTCAATAGGACTTTAGAATCGTTTTTTGTAAATCCCAAAGATTGAAGTGCTTCCTCAATTTCAGGATCATCCATCTTTTTCAATGTCGACATAACCAATTAAAATTAGAGATCAAAACTTTTTTTTTAATATTCTAATCTAACATTTAATATTTTAATTTTTATATTTGAAAGAATCATAAAAGTTAGATGTTTTAAGTTTTGAGGAATATAAACTAACATTAATTCTTTATTTAGTGTCATAATATTAAAAAAAGATTGAAAAAATTGTTCTACTATAATTTTTCATATAATTGCTTACCGATTTATTTAATAACAGTAAAATTTAAGTAAAATTAGAATTCAAGGCTTTAGGAGTTCAAATATATAATTTTTCGCATTCTCAATTCATTAAAATTTTAACTCAATTTAATTAGCGATTAATAAATTATCAACTGGATCAATTGGATTATTATCAATAGTAAAAATTCAAAAAATAAAGAAACTATGCCTCTATTAAATAAAAATTAAAAATCGTTTTTAGTCGGAAAAATTAATATCAAATTAATAAAACGATCTCATTTTCGATTCACTATGATCTCTTATAGCTCTTTCATACTAATATTGATTCCAATCATAACATTTATATAATAGAAATGTGTAGTTATACTTAATTAACATTTAAAATATAAACTAAACATAAATAAATAAAGAGTGGAGGAATAAATATGGCTAAAAAGAAAGCACCTGCTAAGAAATCTGAAGGTTATATTGCAAAGGCTCCAATTAGGCGTTTGATGAAAAAAGAGGGGGCAGATCTCGTAGCAGCAGAAGCTTTAGATAAATTGATTGATTTCCTAGAAAAGAGTGCGGCTAATGCAACTAAAGAAGCTATTAAAGTTTGTAAAGCGGATAAACGTAAGCGAGTAACTGCCGCAGATATTCGAAATGCTACAAGATAGACACTTTAGATATTTATAAATTTAGTTTTTTTTTCCTTTTTATTTGATATCAATATCCCTCAAAGAATTCTTTATTCAAATACCTGTCAATATTCAATTCCAATTTCTTTTTTACCGCATTTAAACCTTCTGGTAATACACGTGTTTCACCCAATATATCTATAAATCCAAGTTCTGAACCATATCTAGGTACTATATGAAAATGTATATGTTCAATACTGCCCCCCGCATCTCTTCCTTGATTCATCCCAATGTTATAACCTTTCGGGTTATATAAGTCATTGATTAGTAACTGCAAGCCTTGAATTGTTCGAAATATGTGAATAATCTCGGATTTGGATAGTTCGAGGAAATCTGTTTTATGTTGAGAAGTAGCAACCATTAAATGGGCAGGATTATAGGGATAAAGATTAAGAACTACAAAACAAATATCATCTTCATATATTTTTAGGGATGTAACTCTTTCATCATTATCCTTCACGGAACAAAGAATGCAATCAACTTTTGGTCTTGATTTTCCTTGAACATAATCTAATTTTCCAAGAGCCTGTAGCCATTTTTTAAATATTATTCTCACCAAAAGATTTAAAACTTTAATTATGAATATAATGAAAAGTTAGAATCTGAATCGAAGTCTTTAGATTTCAAAAAGTCTTCTGGTTTAATTTTCCCGGCACAATACTCTGATAAAATGATATTACTATAAGCTGCACAATTAAAAACCTTTCTAACAGTTTTAAAAAAAGAATTTTTAGAAAATAATTCATTTTTATCTAGAAAATATTGATCTATTATTTCAAATCTATTATTTTTTATATCTATTCTAAAGAAAACATCTTTCAACAGAAAAGATTTTCTTAAATCCATAAAAAAATTCAATTTTTTATTATTTTCTAAAGAATCTAAAGCTTTTACATGTGGTTCTGAAATTTGAATACCTAAACTCACAATAATTAAGTTTTTGTCTTTAGGTTGAAATACAACCATGCTCCTACCAACTTGACGCCCTAATGGATCCGTTCCAGGAGGGAATATGAACCGAAAACCAAAATCTAATTTTGGATCTGAAATTTTTTCTCTTAACAATCCTTCATCTAACAAATAATCTTGTATTAATTGTTTGATCTTACTCTCTTTTGCGGACATGATGATTCAGTAATGATAAGAATGAAGTGAATTTTATATTATTTTCCAAGGATTTATTTCATTTTTCAAGATCATTCAAAATGTTAGTTTTTATATTAGTATTTTCCTCGAGGCCTTTCTTGAGGTTCAATTCCCGCGGATTCTAATACTTTTATATTACTTATTAAATCTTCCAAGGGTGTACAATATATCACTTGAAGAGTCTCAACATCGATGTAGATCTTGCCCACAATACCTAAACCCATTAATTGGTTATCCTTATTAACAAAAGTATGATCTATATTCATTTTAATGGCTTGCTTTCCCCCTTCAAGTTCCACTAATGATGGTTGACAAGCAGTATAACCAGGGCCTCGATTTTGAATTAAATAATTCGCTAAGGCATAATCTAATTCATCATTGATTTCCCCTTCCTCTTGAATGATTTTTATTATACTCGGATCTTCCATCATAATAAATTTTCTTTTATTTAGATAGAAATGAGCAGAACTAGTTTTTATTTTTTTGGTAAATCCAATAGATAAAAAAAAAAATAGGGAAAAGATTTAGATAAGATGAATAGGCCTTAAATAAGAAAATAATAATGAAATTTTTCCTATTTGATAATTTGGCTGATCTAAATGCTAATCTTTCTCTTCAATCGAAACCTCGTCTACAGAATGGAGAGCACAGTTCATACTTGATAAACTTTCTGTGATTTCATCAAGTGAAATATTAATCCCTTCAATGTTCACGTGTAAAGATGCTGTTTTTTGATCTAATTCATCAACTTTAATGCGGACTTTTGTTACTCCATTAATTTTCATTAAAGTACGAGCAACTAAATCTACTCCTGGTTGATGTGGTTTTAAAATGTCAAGATAATATTCTACTTTCATTATTTTTATTTAAACCTTAGAATGTAATTATTCAACAATCTATAGTTAATACTTTATAATTTCATTTGTTAATTTATAAAAGTTTCTCAATTTCTTTAATTAATTCTTTGGGTATTTCTTTTTCTTTAATTAATATATTTGCTTTTTGAAGTATTTCAGCATAAGCTAAATTAGTAAGAACTGCTATAGAATATGCACCCACATTGATTGCTGCTTCGATATCGCGAATATTATCTCCAATTACTAAGATCTCATTAGGACTTACATTTAAATGTTCACAGATTTGAGTTAAATGATCAGGATGAGGTTTTGGATTCGCAACGTTATCTCTACCTAGAATTACATTGAAGTAGTGCTTTATATTAACGGTTTTAAGAGAAATTTCTGCATTTCTTTTTGTATTAAAGGTAAATATAGCTTGTTTTAAGTTTTTGGTTCTAGCATATTCTAATACCTGATCTATTCCATTAATCATGGTTGCTTTAATGGCAGCCTCATATTCTATTTTCCTAATCTCTGTATCTACTTCTTCTATAATATCATCTATTTTTTCTTGACTGAATCCGGTTTTTACAAAATATTCTCTTGCTAATTTCAGATTTTCTATAATTGATACTTTAACTGTAAGGAGGCGTTTTGGAACACTGTAACTTTTTAAAATTTTAATAGAAATCCTTCGTGCTCTTAAATAATCAATTTTAAAATGAATCAAGGTCCCATCAAGGTCCCAAACAATTGCTTTTAAAGGCATTTTTTGCTCCATCTAATAAGTCAAGTCAGAATATATTGGACCGCTTGGAGTAAGCTGTGATTTTTTTAGTTTAACTTGATTAATATTAAATTCTCCAAACTCCAAATTTTTATTTGCATTAATTAAATTCTTAAGTGTATCAAATGTTTTATAATTTATTTTGCCTTTTTTAAGCCTCCCAATAGTTAGATGGGGTTTGAACTTAATTTTTTTATCCCGTTCTATTTTTAATTTATTGAAAAGGCACTCTTCTATAGTATCTTTAACATTTTGTAAGAATTGTATATCACCGATTATTTTTATCCATAAAACGGCAAATTTATTAAACTGTCCAACCCCTTTTAAGTGAAATTTTAAAATTTTCCCACGAAACAATTTCTCATTAATTTGTTCTTGTAAAATTTCATAAATTTTAGGAGCTAAAGGTTCAGGTATATCTCCTAAAAATTTCATGGTGATATGAAGATTTTCTGGCTCAACAATCTTAATTTTTGGTTGATTTTGTTTTAATCTTTGGCAAAATCCATTAATTTTTTCAATTGTATCTGAATCTTTTAATTCGATAGCTATAAATGATCTTATCATTTCATTCCCCAATAATTATATATTCTCCATTTTTTTTCTTCTAATTGTGTTTTATGTTCTGGGATAATATGAACATCATGTAAATCTTCTATGGTTGAAGAATTTATAATTTTAATTATATCTTTTAGAAAAAGGATGTTCATTTTAGCTCTTGTATTTGCATCAGCTGATGCATTATGCGGTAATAGAATCATTCTTATATTTGGTTGTTCACTTTTGATTTTTTTCAAACGTTCTAAGGTTATGTTATCAATTGGTTCTATAGGATACACATCAAAAGCAATATTAATTTGAAGTTCTTTATTTTCTAATAAATTTATGAGACTATCTATGTCTAGAACTCCACCTCGTGCCGTATTTATAAGTAAGGAATCATTTTTCATTAGCTTTAATAGATTTTTACCTATTAGATTTTCAGTATCTTTATTTAAAGGTACGTGAATGCTAATGATATCTGAATCTCTGAAAATTGTTTCAAGATTTTCTTTAAACTCGATTAATGGATAATTCTTTTCAAAATCTTTCTTATGGTTGAGATCATAATAGAAGATTTTAACACCCCACGGATATAGTTTTCTTACTACACTCTTTCCAATTTCGCCCAATCCTATTATACCGAGGATCTTATCTGTAATTGTGGTAGAGAGAGATTGATCTAAATCCCACTTATCATCAGAAGTCCATTTTTTATTCCAAACATTATTATGAAGATCAACTATATTTCTCAAATTGGCCATAATTAGCGCAACAGTGTAATCTGCTACGGTCTCATGAAGGACACCCGGCGTATGGGTAATCAAGATATTATCTTCTTCGATTCTTTGTATATGATTATATCCTACTGTTGAAGTCGCAACAGCAATGATATTTGAATTTTTTAATACCTCTGCAGAAATTATATGACTAAGATGACATCCTAGAATATCTGGATTGAATGTCTCAACCTCATTCTTGATCTGTGCATCTGAAGGGAATCTACCATTAAAAATTTTTACATTAGCAATTTTATCTAAAGAATTCCATAGATTTTTAATTTCATTTCGCAAATATAGGGAGATTTTTCCATTCGAGCCAATTTCCTTGTCTGTAAAAACATTAGAGGTAAAAAGAATATTAAGTTTATAAGTCATATTCAAATCCTATACTATTGAGCATTTGATTTATTTGATTATACTATTTTTTTTGTATTTTTGCTAATCTCAATATTTATTAAAATAGAATTTACTTTATTATTAAAAAATTTAATAGTGGTAGAAAATGGCTAAAGTTAAATGTCAAGAATGTGGAAAAGAAATAATTGGAGGAGCCAAAATTCAAGAATTTGACCCAATCGAGCCTACAACTATGCACGTTTTCTGTTCTGAATCTTGTAGAAACAAGTGGATCAAAAAACAAGGTAAATAGAAAAAGATGTACTTATTATTATCTTTCAATTCTGCCTGGAAGATAATAATCATATTTTTTTCTCAATAATTTAGTCTTGATAAATCTATCAAATAATCTCATCCTTTGGTAAAGTACCCATATAAATTTATCAGATTTATAATATTTCTCAACTTCTTCAAATGTTAAAGGTTCTATATCAAAATTACTTGCTTCTTCCTTTAAAAATCTGTTAACAATCTTTATCAATGATGGAATTAACTCTGGTTTTTGTTCTTTAAAAAAATTAGCAACAAGATCTATAATTACTAGTCTCCAATCATAATATCTATCAATGAGATCTTGTAAAAAAATTAGTCTTAAAAGCCCTCTTGCAAAGCTAGGCATACTTCTTGTTAATAACTCAATTTCCATAGCTTCAATTCCATTTTTACGATAAAAGGGCGGAACTGTATCTATATAAATTAACTGGCTATTCTCATCAATAAAAGGATTATTAGGATCATAATCAATTACAGCAAAGTTTGAAATTTGGCCATCTAATCCTACATCAAAAATATGGTTTTCTTTATTAAAATTCCATACTTTTTTCATCTCTCTTAACGCTTTAAGTACCAAAATTTCAATATCCTTATTTCGGACATGATGAATAATTTTATTTCCAACTGATTGAGATGGAATTTTTTCTTGTATAGCATAAAAAATAATTTTCCCTTCATTAGTTTCAAACCAAGCAATTTCAAGTGGTGGTGTTTTAATTTTTATTTCTTCATTAAGAAATCTATTATATTCTCGGAAAACGTGTTCGTGCTTTTTTGCTTGTTCACGGGTTTCAAAAATGGGTAATCTTTTGTAGGCATAATTATACTCATCATTAACAATTTCAAAGACTAAAGTAATTTCTCCGTATCCAAGTACTTTTATAGGTACTTTACCTCTTTCAGGATTTACTGTATCAATTGTTCGTTCTAATTCCTTCAACAATTCAATATTTATGTCCATAATAAATCAATTTAGAAACTTGAAATCTTTCTTAATCTTATTTTAACTTTAATCTTATTTAAAAGTATAAAGTTTATTCCTTTTAGTGTTTTTATAGAATTAAAATTAAGAAAAAAGGTTAATATGGGGAATTTTTTGGAAAAAAAATATGATTGGGAAAATTCTGAGATGATAGCGGAGAATAAAGAACCTCCTCATAGTACACTTATCCCATATCATGATATTGCATCAGCTTTAACAGGAAATTCAGAATCTTCTATATATTATAAATCGGTAAATGGTAGTTGGAAATTCAATTGGGTAAAAAAGCCATCCGAACGTCCTATAGATTTTTATAAGAAAAATTATGATGATAGTCAATGGGATGAGATCCCAGTTCCAAGTAATTGGCAGTTGTATGGTTATGGAATTCCAATTTATACTGATAGTAAATATCCATATAGTATAAAGAGGAAAAAGATCCCTAGTATTGATCATGACTATAACCCTGTCGGTTCGTATAGAACAGAATTTACAATACCAAGAGATTGGGAAAATCGAGAAATTTTTATCCACTTTGAAGGTGTAAAGTCAGCATTTTATATATGGGTAAATGGTAAAAAAGTTGGTTATAGTCAGGGCTCTATGACACCTGCAGAGTTTAATATTACTAATTTTATAATTAAAGGAAAAAATATTATTGCTGTAGAAGTCTACCGATGGTCTGATGGTAGTTATCTCGAAGATCAAGATATGTGGAGGTTTAGTGGAATTTTTCGAGATGTGTATCTCTTTTCTACTTCACAAGTACATATTCGAGACTTTTTTATCTCCTGTGATCTTGATGAAATCTTCAAAGATGCGATATTAAAGCTTAAAATTAAGATTCACAATTATGGGAAAATTCGATTTGATAATCATACTATAGAGTTGAAATTAATAGACAAGGCAAACAATCCTTTAGGTGATGATCCTCTAGTAAAAAGAACCTTCAATATTAATAGTAATGAAGAAATCCTCATAGATTTTGAGAAAAGGCTGGATAGTCCTTTGAAATGGTCTGCTGAAACACCTAACTTGTATAATCTTCTACTAATCTTAAAAAACTCAAATGAAGAAATTTTAGAAGTAGAACAATGTTATTACGGATTTCGTAAAGTAGAAATTAAAAATAGTCAAATTTACGTTAATGGTGCTTCTATATTGTTTAAAGGAGTCAATCGACATGAACATGATCCAGACCATGGGCGAGCAATTCCATTTTCGAGAATGGTTGAGGATATTAAAATTTTAAAACAAAATAACATAAATGCTGTAAGAACGAGTCATTATCCTAACCATCCAAAATGGTACGATTTATGCGATCAATATGGGATTTATGTTATAGATGAAGCTAATGTAGAATCACACGCTTTACATAAAAAATTACCAAAAAGTGATCCAAAGTGGACTAAAGCTGTGGTTGATAGAATGGTAAGGATGGTCGAAAGAGACAAAAATCATCCTTGCATTTTCATGTGGTCGTTAGGAAATGAAGCGGGATTTGGAAAAAATTTTGTAAAAATGAAAGAAGCAACTAGTAAGATTGATAACACACGACCAATCCACTATGAAAAAGATTTTAAATTAAAAATATCTGATGTTTTTAGTACAATGTATACTACATCAAAAGTATTAGAAAGATTTGGAAGAAGAAAGAAAGGTTTAATATTTAGTATTCTTCGTCCTATCAGATCAAAACACTATAGAGGAAAACCACATATACTCTGTGAATATGCCCATGCTATGGGAAACAGTTTAGGAAATTTTCAAGAATATATGGAAATCTTTGAAAAATATGGTCATTGTACTGGAGGTTTTATATGGGATTTTGTTGATCAAGGACTGAGAAAATTCTCTGAAGAAGGAGAAATGTTTTGGGCATACGGGGGTGATTACGGTGACGAACCAAATTCAGGGAATTTCTGTTGTAATGGGATTGTTTTACCTGATCGAAAGCCTAATCCTTCCCTTTATGAAGTGAAAAGAGTATATCAAAATATAAAAGTTAATCCTGTAGATTTGGTAAGTGGAATTGTACAAATTCAAAATAAATTTAATTTTCTACAAACTGATTTTCTAAGAATTAAATGGGAAATGACTGAAAATGGAATTATAATTCAAGAAGATTATTTAGCTCCAATAATAATTAATCCTGGTGAGGCAGAAGAGATTAACATTCCATTTATAAAACCAGACTTAAAGCCAAATACGGAATATCTTTTGATGGTTAAATTCTTATTGGCAGAGGATACCTCATGGGCTCAAAAAGATCATATAGTTGCTTGGGAGCAATTTATTATTCCTTTTGAAATTCCAAAATCGCAAGTTCTAAAGAAAAAATTATTACCGATTTTAGAATTGGACAGCACATCACAATTTTTTAAAATAATTGGTGAAAATTTTAATGTAATTTTTGATAAGAAAAATGGACTTCTTGTATCTTATGAATTTTATGGTAAAAATCTATTTTCTTCTCCAATGGTTCCAAATTTTTGGAGGGCTCCAATTGACAATGATATTAATGTCCTAAGACACTTTCCAATACTTAAAAAAATAGTTTATCGGTGGAAAGATGCATCAAAACAAAGGAAGTTATCTAGCATAAATGCTACCCTATTATCTCCACACAAAATATCTATCCAAGTCCTTTTTAAAATCCCAAATGGTAAAGTACACCTGAAATTGTTTTACATTATTTACAGTACCGGAGAATTACTGGTTGAAAATAGCTTTACTCCTAAAAAAGATTTAATTAGGTTTGGTATGCAAACATCAATACCAAGGGAATATAATATTATGTCATGGTTTGGAAGAGGCCCCCATGAAACTATGTTTGATAGAAAAACTGGTGCCCCTGTTGGGATATATTCTGGTTTTATTGAAGACCTCATTCATAATTATGTTAGACCACAAGAAAATGGAAATAGGACAGATATAAGGTGGGTAACTTTTACAAATAACAATGATTCAGGGACATATATTGCAGATATTGGCTCTACTTATCTTAATATCAGTGCTTGGCCATATGAAATGGAAGATTTGGAAAAGGCAAGTCATATTAATGAATTACCAAATCGAAGTAATATTACTATCAATATTGATTACAAACAGCAAGGAGTGGGGGGAGATCGTATAGGAATATTAGATGTACGAGAGGAATATAAGTTAAAAAAAAAAATCCCCTTAAGGTATTGCTTTTTATTCAAACCGTTCACTAAAGAAATGGGAGATTTTAAACTATTTGATTTGTCACAGTTTCGTGCAGATTATTTAACAGATTAGTTATAAAACTATAAATTCAATAAAAATTAAATAAAAAACAGCTTTAATTATTAAAATATTAAGTTGGTAATAGCAAATGGCTCGTCCTTTATGGTTTGTAAAATTGTTAAAAAAAACATTTCCAAATGTCAAATTTATCGCGAAGCTTACGAATTTGCCAATCCTAGGTAAAGTATTTGATCATCTACTATTTGAAGGCGATGATATTATTTATCTTCCTCAAGATAGAGTGATAGAGGTAAATAAGCTAATTGGAGAATATAGTGAGTTCGTATTACCTTCTCAAGTATTAGAATATTTCATCAATAAAGCGAATTATCACTGGATTATGAATTTCTGTATTTGTAGATCGAGTATGAAATGTGAAAATTACCCAATCGATTTGGGATGTCTTTTTCTTGGAGAAGCTGT
>JBHLLI010000042.1:0-29489 GCA_048885765.1 Candidatus Hermodarchaeota archaeon | reverse complement strand
TTATAACAGAATTGGATAATTTGATAAAAAACGCAAAGCCAAAATAACCAAATACATATTTTTTTTTTAAAATTTCTATATTCCTTATTCTCCTATTATCATGCAGTAAATTTTTCTTGATCGCGCTCGTTCATCGCATTCAATAAAAATTATCTGTTGCCAAGTTCCTAAAATCAATTTTTGATTTTTAAAGGGAAAAGTTTGAGAGGTTTTAATTAGAAAACTTCTTAAATGTCCTGCTCCATTATAATCATGCCAGGTTTTATGATGTGCATAATCCTTTTTGTAGGGGATTATTTTTTCTAATAGGTCTTTAATATCGTGGTTTACAAGTCCTGGTTCATACTCTACAGTCGATATTGCGCCTGTTGAACCTGCTACATGGACATTTATGATTCCATCTTTAATGCCACTTTTATTTATGCTTTGCTGAACTTTTTCAGTTATATTGATGATATCGCAATATGCTTTTGTTTTTAAATCAAATGTTTCCAATGCTGTAGTCATTTTTCATTTTCTACCTTTCTCACATATATTAATATTTCTAATTTGTGTTAATACTGACCGTGGTAAGGAGTTTTCATTACCCTCAGCCAAAGCTAAAATTTTGGCTAAGATAAGAAGCTCAGGTTGTTTAAATCCATTAATATTTGTCCAACCTTTTGATTCTCCAGATTCAATGCAAATAAAAAACGGTGATTTTTTGAGTTTAAGACATAAATGATCCTTACATTTTTCACATACTCGAGGATAGTAATAGACGTTACCATTATTGAGATAAATTGAAAAAGTACCAAGTTTTTTATTTTTAATCTTAATCCAGTTTTCAGATTCAAAATCAATATTAATTTTTAACTTTAGAATATATTTGATTAATTTTTCAGTGTTTATCTTTACCGCAATACTAGAACTTCTTGTCTCAGGTTCATAATAATCATTGCATTCGTCTGTTATATTATCATTTTCAAATAGAAGACTTAAAGGAATAAAATCAATGAAATAAGTGTTTTCAATTTCTTTATATTTGGTTTTCTTCAATGAAATTGAACAAATTTGATTTAAAATTTCTAAACTCTCAAATATTTCATGAAACTGAAAGTTATTAGACTTCAAGATTGAATTAACTTCATAATTTTTGAAGTATTTGTTAACTATTTCCTCTTTATTGTATTTTTCAAGGATGATGCAAAATACAATGGTTACTGAGGATAATCTAGCTTGAATCTCTGTAAAATATTGGTGAATTTGGTCTACTTTTGTTTCTGAGATAAAAATTATAATAGCTTCCGCACCATTATAAAAAATTGTGCGTAAATAAGACCGTGGGCGCCTACAATCAATATTCCATAGAAGAAATTCGAATTTTTCATGTTTTTTAAAAAAAAAGTCAATCTTGCTTATGTTTACACCAATGTTTCGCTTATTTTCGATTGGTAGGCTATTTGAACTCAATTGTTTTTGGAACTCATCTTTATAAGTTTCGGTTCCTCCTAAAACACATACCTTTTTCTTCAATACGTATTTTTCTTGGAATGGCGTTTCTAATAAGCTCATTTTGCCTTAGTATAATCATTAAAGAATATAGGCTAAATCTATTAAATAATAAATTTAATTATGAATTTTAATTTATTCTTTTTAATATGGTCTAGTTTTCAATAATTTTAACTTATTGAATTAATTATGAGTAAAAGATTAGAATCGTTTTATAAAAAGATACATGACCCTAAATCAAAAATACCAGAATATGTATCAATAATTATACGTCCTGGAAAGAAGTTAATAGATTTCAAAATAAAAAAGGAAGATGTTAATATCCTTAAAGTGATGGCTCATGATCAAAAAGCAACCGGATGGTTTTTACACTCTGTACATATTCCATTAAAAAACCTTGGGTTATCGTACAAAACATCAGATAAAGAAATATTAGATTATTTAACTCAACCAAGTAAAATTACCAGTAGTAAACCTACAAAAGAATATGTTGAAAACTTATTAAGAAAATATATTGAGATCTTACCAGAAAAGAAAAAGCATTTTTTTAAGACTGAAAGATATAAGAAAAAGAAAGAGTTTAAAACAGGGACTCAATTAAAAGGATTTTAACTTTTTAATGGCATTCCATTCATACTGATTATTTCTTTTGACTTTGGTTTTTGCTCTCTATATGGATTATTTATATCTTTAATTTTTCTTCCAAATGATATATACCCAGTATGACCAATCATTCTTACTTCTGGACGTGTAGCATTTTTTTTTACTTGAATTTTTCGTTTAATTAATTCATATGTATTTACCTCAACAAAATTATGTTCCTTCAATGAAAAGACTGTTTTTTTTACCTGTTCAATGGTTGGAGAAAAAGACACAACTGTTCCACTATATTTCAGGTATTTCTTGATTTTTTCAATAGCATCCCAAGGAGTAGCCATATCTAACACTACAATGTCTACATTTTTATGGGGAAGATCATCATTTAAAATATCTCCATATTGAATTGTGACTACGCCTTCTAATTTTGCTTTTTTCACATTTGAATTAGCTTTTTTTATTGATCTTTCACTAATATCATACGAATAAATATGTCCATTTGGACGAACTAAATTACCTAGTATACATGTGAGCGCCCCAGAACCACAACCTGCTTCTATAATCACACTTGAAGGCCCAATTCCTGAATATACTAGAATCAATCCCGTGTCTTCCGGGTAAATAATTTGAGTTTTTCGAGACATATGAAGAATATAATCGGAGGGTAGAGGTTTTAATACTATAAACTTATATCCTTGAGTTTCATAAGGTTTGGAAAACACTACTGAGCCAAAATTTTTACCAATAATATCGTCAAACTCTATTATTCCTCTGTGTGTATGAAAAGTACCCCCAGACTTCACTTGAACTAACCATCTTCTTTTTTGATCAAGAATCAAAAAGATTAAATCATTTTCTTTAATTACTTCAGAGCTCATATCAAATTCTATCTTTTTTCATTACAAGACTATCTTTATCTTTTATTCTTTATAAGAATGCTTTCTTTAATTATTAATTTATTTACAAAAAATATATAAAAAATATACAACTCTCAATAATATTATTCTTATAAAAATCTTTTTTAAAATTCATCTTAAATGAATTAATTTATGAGTAAAGAAAGAAACCGGAACACTCAAACTTCCCGAACATCTTTTAGAGATCTTCAATTTCAGATTGAAGATTTACGGCAAAAAAGAGATGAATTAAATCAAAAAACAAAAAAATTTATTAATGATCTCCAAGAAATTGAGATTGAAATTGCTAAATCTTTAAAAAATGCTAAGGAAAAATACAAGAAGAAGAGAGACTACTGGAATAATAAAGTTAAACAGCTTAAAGAAAAAAAAATTGAATATAAAACTTTATTAGATAACTTAATTGAAGAAAAAAGAGAGAAACAAAAAGATAATAAGGATTTAATTGATAATAAACAACAACTCTCTATTAAACAAATAGAACGCAAAATAGAAAATCTTGAGAGAACAATTGAGACAGAAAAACTCGATATAAATGAGGAAAATACAATAATTGATAAAATAAGAGAATTGGCAGCAATTAAGCAAGAGAATTTATCAAAGCAAAAAGATAATGATATATTTATAATTGAGAGAAAAATTGAAATAGTAAAAATCAATCTTAATAAAATCTACGAACAATTAAATAAATGGTCTGATAAATCCCAAGAAAACCATTCTAAAATGTTACAAGAATTTCAGAATGTTGATAAATTAAAAGGAGATAAGCGTAAACTCGAAGAAGAACTCATTGAGAACAAGAAAACAGCTGATCGTTATCATGAGCAATATCTCAAGTTGATGAATCAAAGTAAAAAGATGTACAAAGGCAAGAAACCTTATAAACCAGGAAAAATATCTGTTCCAAAATTCGATGAAAGGGCAAGAAAGAATGAAATGATCGAACAAATGAAAAAGCAACAATTAGAAACAGCTTTAGAAAAACAAAAAGCAGGGAAGAAATTAAACCTTTTTGAAGCCAGATTAATATTAGAATCTAAAGAATAATCTCTTTTCGCAGATTAAGAATTTTTCGTATTGGTTTTTTATAAGAAGATTTCTTCTGTAGTTCTTTATGAATTTAGTCAGTCTTATCTAAATATTTAGAAATCTGAAAAAGGTTTAAAAAAATTGGTAAGTTATTATTTAAATAACGTTTAAAATTAATGGAATGGATTGATTAAATGTGAAGAAAAAACTAAGTGAAATCCGAAATCTTTTATTAGAACATCATGAATGGTTCCAAAAATCAATTCCTCTAATCGCGTCTGAAAATGTCACTAGCCCTGCTGTTGATGAAGCATGTGCTTCTGATTTTTCACATCGTTATGCAGAAGGGTGGAGTGGACAGAGAGTCTATGCAGGATGCACTTACATTGATCAAATTGAAGATATTTGTATGGAGCTTACTAAGCAATATTTTGATTGTATTCATGCAGATGTAAGGCCTGTGTCGGGGGTTGTAGCGAATTTAGTTATGTATAATGCGTTTACATCAGATAATAATGGTAAAATGTGTTGTATGTCTATTGTTCGGGGTGGTCATATTTCACACGGTCCCAGGTTTGCAAAAAGTGGGAGAGAAATTTTTGGTACTGCGGGAACTACAAGAGGATTGAATGTTGAATATTTAGCTTTCGATAATGATGAAATGAATCTTGATATTGACGCTTCCGCGAAAATTATCAGAGAATTTGAACCTGAATTAGTTCTATTTGGTGGCTCTGTATTTTTATTTCCCCACCCAGTTAAAGAACTTGGTGATGTTGCCAAAGAAGTTGGGGCATATGTTGGTTATGATGCGGCTCATGTTGCAGGATTGATCGGTTCAGGTTATTTTCAAGATCCATTAAGAGAAGGGGCAGATGCCATGACAATGAGTACACATAAGACACTTCCCGGACCTCAACACGGAACATTAGTATCTAATAGAGAAGACCTTATTGAAAATCTTAGATCATGTGCTTTTCCAGCTTTACTGTCTAATCATCATCTCCATAATGTTGCTGGTTTAGCTGTTGCTTTAGCAGAAATGTTAGAATTTGGTAAAGATTATCATAAAAATGTCATTGAAAATGCAAAAGCACTCGGCGAAGCTCTCTCTGATCAAGGATTAAAAGTATTGATGGAACATAAAGGATTTACTGAATCTCATCAAATTGTGGTTGATATTACTGATTTTGAGAAAAAAATCGGTTTAGGCGGAGATATTGAAAAATTATTAGAAGAAGCTAATATAATCCTTAATCGCAACCTTTTACCATATGATATTGCTCAGGGAAGGCATTATCAAAATCCAGGGGGTTTAAGAATGGGAACTTCTGAAGTTACCCGACTTGGAATGGGTAAAAGTGAAATGAAAGATATTGCCGAATTTTTTAAAAAATTGATAATTGAGAAAAAAGATCCTAAAAAGGTCAAAAATGAAGTTGCAGAGTTTCGAAAGAATTTCCAAGAAATTAAATATTGTTTTCAGTCTCAAAATAAAGCCTATGAATATTTGAAGTTTTACTAATTAAAAATTTTCTAATTTTTTCTTTTGAACAGTAAAACTTATCTAAAATGATAGATTTTATGATTCATTCGAATTTTATGTTGAAAAATAATTTCTTGTATAATTATGAGTATAGAAATTCTTGAGAAAACAAAGCACAATTTAAAGTTTGTTGTTGAAAATATATCCATTGAAATGGCAAATGCTATTCGTAGGATTATAATATCAGAAATACCTGTTATGGCAATAGATGAGGTTATCATTCTCAAAAATGATTCTCCTTTATATGATGAGATAATAGCTCATAGATTGTCTATGATCCCCTTAACTACTGATTTGGATGTATATAAGCTTCCACGTGAGTGTGAGTGTGGAGGATATGGGTGCGCTTTGTGTCAAGTTTCTTTAACATGTGAGGTTACGAACACAACCAATACTCCTATGGAGATTTATTCTCGAGATTTAAAATCAAATGATCCAAAAATAATACCTGTAGAACCAAATATCCCCCTAGTAAAAATTGATAAGAATGATAAAGTGATAATTGAAGCTTATGCCGTACTTGGGTTAGGTAAGGAACATGTTAAATGGCAAGCGGTTTCAAATGTTTTCTACAGATTTTATCCTCAAATAGTTTTTGATGATTCTAAATGCGCAAAATGCCCAGATAGGTGTATCATTTCAAGAATGTGTCCAGAAAAGTTATACGACTTTTCTAACAAAAAAACCCCAATATTAGTAGAAGACTATTGGAAAACATGCACACTTTGTAATTCTTGTCAAGATAATTGTCCAGAAGAAGCTATAAAAGTCTCCTGGAAAGATAAGAGTTATATCTTTTTTATAGAAAGTGATGGAGTTATTGAGTTTGATGTAATTTTGAGGAAAACTTTTGAGATTTTTTTGGAAAAAATTGATGAATTTGTTGAAAAACTTGGAGAAGTAGAGATAGAATCATAAATTATCAAAAAATTATTAAAATATTAAAAATTAAAGATATCAGAATTATTAAATTAGAGAGTTTTTTGCATGTCTCATAAAATTACAGGTCCTTCTAATTTTTACATAAGAAAACTAATAAGAGATCTATGGAAAACAAAAATTAAAATTTGGAAAACAGTTTCCAAGAAATTGAGTGGTCCAAGAAGGAATAGAGTTAAAGCAAATTTATATCATATAAATAAGAATACAAAAAAAAATGATGTAATTGTTGTTCCAGGAAAGATATTAGGAATGGGTGAATTGGATCACACTCTTACAATCGCATGCCTAGAATATTCAAAATCTGCCAAAAAAAAAGTAGAATCTTCAGGAAGTAAACTAATTTCAATTAACGAATTACTAGAACTAAATCCTAAGGGAAGTGGAGTAAAACTAATATATTAAAATACTAAAAATTTAAATGTGAAATGAAAATGTCTATAGAATATCAATTATATGATGCAACAGATAAAATATTAGGAAGATTCTGTTCACATATTGCTAAGAAAGCTCTTTTAGGCGAATATATTGTTATTATTAATGCAAAAGACGCAATAATTAGTGGAAACAAAAAAGATATTCACGAAAAGTATTTGGCAAAATTGAATATATCAACCGCAACTAATCCACGTAGAGGCCCCTTTCATGAAAGAAGACCAGATACTTTTATGAGAAGAGTGGTTAAACAAATGTTACCAAGAAAAAAGCTAAGAGGGAAAGAAGCTATTAAAAGAGTTCATATCTATATTTCAGGTATTCCAGAAAGGTTTAAAGTAAGATATCAAAAACTAATTCCCAATGAAATTGATAATGTTGATAAAAAACGCCTTTCATATTACAACAGATATATTACTTTGGAAAATTTATGTGAAAGAATAGGTTGGAAAAAAACTGAAATTGAGGTTTAGTAAATGTCAATGAAGGTAATTCAAGCATCAGGAAAAAGAAAATCTGCAATAGCTAGAGCTGTTTTAAAACATCCTGCTAAAGGCCAAGTAAAGATAAATAATGTACTTTTACACTTGTATGAACCCGAACTTGCAAGGTTAAGAATTCAAGAAGTCCTTGAGATTATCAATCATCCAAAACTTGAAAAATGTGATATCAACGTTAAAGTTAAAGGTGGTGGGATTATGGGCCAAACGGATGCAGTTCGAATAGCAATTGCCAAATCAATTAATAGGTTTATTGGTACTAAAACTATTGAAAAATCTTTTAGAGAGTATGATGATTCTCTATTATCAGGTGATTCAAGAAGGACAGAGCCTAAAAAGTTCGGTGGTAAAAAACCTAGAGCTCGGCGTCAAAAATCATTTAGATAATTATTTTTCATTTAACTAATTTCCATTTGAAGACCTAATTTTTTAAGATCTTCAAAAAAAGAAGGATAAGAATCATTTACTATTTCACTTCTTTCAATATAGGAACTTGAATCTGCATACATTGCCGCTATACAACATGCCATTGCAACTCTGTGATCATTATTATGATTAATTGTAGTTCCTTTGAGTTTATCACAATGAAATATTGTTAATTTATCTTCTTCTTCAATGACCTTCACTCCCATCTTACTTAATTCTCTAGCCATAGAACTTATTCGATCAGATTCTTTTAATCGTAGATTAAATGCATTATAAAGAATAGTTTTTCCTTCGGCAATTGCACCTATAACAGATAAAATTGGAAATAAATCTGGAATTTCAGTGCAGTCAATTTCAATGCCTTTTAGTAAAGTTTCTGTTGATTTCCCATTTATAATAATTTGATTTTTTTCTTCATTAAATTCGATGTTTGCTCCAATTTTTTTCAGGATCTCAATAATTTTTTTATCTCCTTGCTTATTTTTAAAAGATAGGTTATTAATAATTACTGATGATGGTTTTTTTGATAATACCGCTGCAGCCATAATATTTGCTGCTGAAGAGAAATCTCCAGGTATTTCGAAGGATTGAGATCGATAATTTTGTTCATTTGTTATATAAAATTTTCCAGATTCAAAATTAGCTTGTATATTTATGCCAAACGCATCTAGTACATCTAATGTTATTTGTACAAAAGGTTTAGAGACTAATGGTGATGTAAGTTCAATTTCAATAAAATCTTTATCTTTACATTTTAATAACGGACATAATATAAGTAAAGCAGATAGAAATTGGGAACTTAAATCTCCTTGAACTTGTACGATATCACATGCTTCTTGTACACGTTTAATTTTCAATTTCTTCTTCGATAAATTGAACTCAGCACCTAGTTGACTTAAGGAATTTAATAGTGGTTGTATTGGTCTATTAAATCTTAAGAAATCACCCTTTAATGTAAGTCCTCCTTCAATTATCAAACTTAAGGCACTAAAGATTCTTAACGTCGTACCGGAATTTCCACAATCAAGAGATTTCTTAATTTTCTTATATGCATCTTTATCACGCTTGACAATGTATGTATTATCACTTCTTCTTAGTATTCTAACTCCTAATATATTTAAAACTTTTAATGTAAAAGCTACGTCTCCACTTGTTAAGGGATTTTTAATAATTGAAATACCCTCAGCAAGACTAGCAGCAATAAAAGCTCTATGTGAATAGCTTTTAGATCCTGGTGCTCTAATCTCACCATTTAAACTGTTAGTCATTGGATTAATTTTCAAATTCATTAAGTAATAAATAGAAAGTAATAGATATAATATTAATTAAATAATCATGATAAACTATTGTTATATTAATCCACATTCGTTTTGATAAATTTGGATAATTCAATTGGCAATATTTTTAGAATTACATCCTTTGGAGAAAGTCATGGGGACTTAGTTGGTATTATAATCGATGGAGTACCTGTTGGATTAGATTTTGACGTAAATTTTATCCAAAGCGAACTCGATAGGAGAAAACCAGGACATTCATATTTAACAACTCCTCGTTATGAAGAAGATAGAGTAAAAGTGTTATCGGGTATATTTGAAAATAAAACAACGGGAGCTCCAATTTGTTTAATTATAGAAAATACTAATATAGATTCATCAATATATGAAAAATATCGAGATTTTTTACGTCCTTCCCATATTGATTATCCAGCATTAAGAAAATATCGTGGTTTTTCTGATTTACGAGGATCAGGCCGCTTTTCTGGGAGGATTACAGCGGGATTTGTAATGGCTGGAGCAATCGCTAAATTAATTTTAAAAAAATATAAAATTGAGATTTTTGCATATACTAAAAGTATAGGAGGCATAGTTGACAATAAAGAATATATCTCCAATGAGATTAAAGAATTATTTGAACTAAGAGAAAAATCTCTTATTGGAGCAGTTGATCAAGAGATATCTAAATTAATGGAATTATTGATTGAAAGAATTAAAAATCAAAAAGATTCTATTGGTGGCACTATTAAATGCATAGTTAAGAATTTTCCAGCAGGAAAGGGAGGGCCGATATTTAATAGCCTCGAGTCAAACATTAGTAAAATGATATTTGCGATTCCTGGAATAAAAGCTATTGAATTTGGAGCAGGTTTTAATGCAGCTACAATGAAAGGTTCTGAACATAATGATCCTTGGATTATAAAGAACGGAATAGTTCAAACTACAAAGAATGACGCTGGGGGAATTATCGGTGGATTATCAACAGGTATGCCCATTGAATTTACTGTTGCAGTTAAACCAACGGCTTCAATCAGTATTCCTCAGAAAACTGTTAATATTGAAACAAAACAGAATGTAGAAATAGAATTTTTAGGACGGCATGACCCATGTATAGTACCAAGGATCATTCCAGTCGTAGAAGCTATGATTGCTAATGTTTTGCTTGACATTTTACTACTTGAAGGATTTATTCCAAGAATTTTGAATTCTTAAACGATTTAACAATATGATAACTGATAGTTAAAAATTATTAAAAAAAAAAATTAAAAACCAATCATTAAGTCTATAATATTAAGTGAATGATCATGCCCAACCCAGACCAAAATAGATTTATTGAAAAAGTCATAAAAATTATAGATAGATGGTCATTTGAACAATGTGCCCATTGTGAAAATGGAGTATTATTGTCAATAGATGGAATGCTTGATTTCAAATGTAGTAAATGCGGAAGAGATATGAATCCTTCCGAATACTTGGGAGAAATTGCTAAGGAAGTTTATAATTATAGAGAAGAGCTTGATAATTTTAAAAGAAATAGAGGGCATGATTAAATACATTCCAAATATTATTTAAATTGATTAGATTTAACAAATTTAGTCATTAAACTCGTTTCTTCTATTGATTAAACAATCTCTTAGGCTTTTATGATGAGTAAAACAGTTACAGCAGTTTTATTGGGAGCTGGAAGAAGAGGTTTTCATGTTTACGGAAATTATTCTACAAGATATAATAAAAAACTGAAATTTATTGCTGTAGCAGAGCCGATAAAAAAAAGACGTGAAAATTTTGCAAAAATACATAAAATTCCTCCTGATAGATGTTTTGAAAGATGGGAAGATTTACTTAGGGAAGAAAAACTTGCTGATGTTGCATTTGTTTGTACTCAAGATCAGATGCATACAAAACCAACATTGTTAGCTTTAGAGAAAGGATATCATGTTTTGTTAGAGAAGCCTATGGCAAACAAGTTAAAAGAATGCATCAAAATAGTGCAAAAAGTAGAGGAAACAGGCAGAATTTTAGGAGTTAGTCATGTTTTAAGATATGCTGATTTCTTTATTACTATCTTCAAAACAATCAAATCCAAACTCCTCGGAGATATCGTGAATGTATCACAACGAGAAAACATTTCATGGTATCATATGGCACACAGTTATGTGAGAGGTCCTTGGGCAAATTCAGAAGTATCTTCACCGATAATTCTATCTAAAGCTTGCCATGACTTAGATTTATTATATTGGATGATAGGTTCATTACCAAAGAAGATAAGTTCTTTTGGTAGCTTAATGTATTTTAGACCGGAGAATGCTCCTAAGGGAGCTCCACAGTTTTGTTTAGATGGATGCCCTGCAAAAGACAATTGCAAATACTATGCTCCAAAAACCTATATAGATATATTACCTATAATTCAGATCATGCTAAAAGGAAAAAATAGGCTATTTAAGTTTATAGGTAATTTGAGGAAAAATCATATTAAATTACTTACTTTTTTAGCTAAGATATTCCCTCCAACTAGAAGATTAAGGTATTGGAGTGAATGGCCAGTTTATTATTTATATAAGGAACATGTAGAAGATTATTCAGATGAGGCAAAAATTCAGATTCTAAAAACAAGTCCATATGGTAAATGTGTTTATTATTGTAATAACGACGTTTGTGACCATCAGGTTGTAAATATCGAGTTTGAAAATGGTGTTACGGCAAATTTCACATTACATGGCTTTAGCGAGAAAGAAGGGAGAACATTGAGAATTGATGGTACAGAAGCAACATTGGTGGGTGAATTTCATGATGCCTATAAGAAATTAACAATTTATAATCATCACTCGGGAGAAAAAAAAGTAATACTTAATCAAAAATTATCTATGAGAACAGTTGAACATGGTGGTGGAGACCAAAAGCTAATTGATGCGTTTCTTGAATCAATAAGAAGACCTAACTTTGAACAACCTCTAACAAACGCCAGAGAATGTCTTGAAAGCCATTTAATGGCTTTTGCGGCTAATGAATCTCGATTAAAAGGGGTCGTGATCAATATGGATGACTTTCGCAAGAAATCAGAACTTCTCTGAATAATTTCTACAAAAAAATATAGATAAGTTATTATAATTAATATCATAAAATATCTTATAATTAAAATTTGCATAGATTGATTAAATTGGATAAGAAAATTGATACTTCGGAGCAATTTATAGAATTTTATAAAAAAAAGGGAGATTATTTAGTATCTCTTTCAGAGAATCATTTTAAAAATGTAGAATACCGCAAGTGTCTTGAATTATTAAATCAAGCTTATGGAATGTACATGAAGGGGAACTATACTGAACTTGCTGAAAAAACAAAACAAAGATTTTTAGAAATAAAAGAAAAGTATTTTAAGAAGTAAGAAACTCATTCAAAATTTAAAGCCTTTCCTAATTTATATTCAATATCTTCAATATGAGTCCCTTGCCAGTACACTTTTTTGCATTGAAGATTTACACACTGATAAAATTCATTGAAGTGATTGTAGGTTTCTTCTAGGACATCATTTTTTACCAAAGCCTTATCCTGAACGCGCTCTAACTTTGAATTACAAATGGAACATCTAGCTTGTTTGAAATCAAATTCAAATTTTAACCCAAACTGTTTATATAATTGATTAAGATAATTATATATTCCTTCACCTTTAAGAAAGATGCAGTTTTCTTTATAATGCTGATAAAGAGGTAAGTCTTTTGTTATTATAATTCTATTATTCTCATTAGCATATTCAATTAAATATTCATCAGGAACAGGATCTACATTAAAAAAATTAATTAAATCGTTAGCATATACAGTGTCATATCCAAAAATTCGTAAGAACCGTGTTAATTTTCCGAGCATTGAATCAGTTAAAAATTTCATGATAATGTGGTTAAGCATTTAATAAATGATTCTGAATTAAATTAAATATATTAATTTTAATAAAATATATTTAATCATAATAAAAATTTGTATGAATATAAATGGAAGCTAAAGATTTAATGGAAAAGGCAGTAAGATTTCACGGACATATTTGTCCTGGTTTAGCAATTGGTGTTTTAGCTGCAAAATATGTTTTAGAAAATGGATTTGATTATTCACCGAACGAGGAGCTAGTGGCTGTTGTGGAGAATGATAATTGCAGCATTGATGCTCTTCAAGCAATATTAGGAACAACTTATGGGAAGGGGAATCTTGTTCACCAAGATTATGGAAAAATGAATTATTATTTTTATGATAGAAGAAACGAAAAGGGTATTAGATTAGCATTAAAAAGTACTGATTTTGATAATAAAAAGTTGACTAGAGACGAAAAAATTCAATTATTGTTGAAATCAAAACCCGAAAAGATATTTAATATCTATAATATTGAATTTAATCCTCCAAGTTTGGCGATTGTGGAACAATCTATCCCTTGTGAGGTATGTGGAGAACCTACAATGAATAGTAGGATTATGACATATAATAACTCTGAAATGTGTATCCCTTGCTATAAAAAAATGAGGGGATAATGATAGAGAAATCACATAAATTTTGTATTTGAGGTAGAATTCTCCTAGAAATTTGTGCATTTTGATATTCTAATTGCTTGATTTTTATTTAGAGAAACTTGGAGGTAAAATGAATTTTAAGAATGAAAGAACCTTACCTGGCGCAGGTCCTTTTTATTTTAAGGGAAATAATATTGGAATTCTTTTAATACATGGTGGTGGTGGCGGAACATGTGCAGATTTAAAACCTCTAGCAGAAGATTTACATTCAAGAGGGGATTATACTATTAATATCCCTTTACTTCCTGGATACGGGACTACACCTAAAGATTTGAAAAATATACAGATTGATAATTGGAAAACAGCGTTAAATAATGAATTTTCTATATTAAATGAGAAATGCGAAAAAATTTTTGTAGGAGGACATTCCATGGGGGGAGTTTTAACATTGATACTAGCTGCAAATTATAGTATAGATGGAATATTTACTATTAGTGCTCCAATTGGAATTCAGAATTTTTTATTTCATTTAGTTCCGTTATTTAATGTATTTGTGGAATACCATGCAATTGATTCAAAGAATTTTATTAAAGATACAAAAGGAAAGTGGGTAGGCTACGATAAAATTCCGCTAAATATTGCCACAAAATTAAAATATTTAATGAAGGAGATGAAACTCTCTTTAAATAAAATTAATTGTCCTATATTGATTTTTCAAGGAAAATTAGACTCTGAAATTAAAAAACAAAGTATGGATTATATTTTTAGTAATATCAAATCTAAGAAAAAAAAGAAAATCTGGCTACCAAATAATAGTCATCCAATATTAGATAGTCCAGATCACAATCAAATTGTATCTGAACTCATAAAATTCATAAATGAACTTTGTACTTAAATTATTTATTTTTGGATAAATTACTAAAAATATCAAGATTGGAGATTTGAAATTTGTATAAAAACCAAAATTATGATTGAGAAAGAAATTAAAAACATATTCATGGGATATCAATTCTTTATTTTTTACGAATCCAAAGAAAGTACAATACAAAAATAAGAGGAAATCATAATTAAATAACAGATTTAAAATATTTTACATTAAGATGAATTATTCATGATTAAAAATGTAAATAAAGGAAATACGTTATTAGTAAAAGGTCCTGCTAGAATAACCTTGGTTGAAGGAAAAGTTGATGTCTTCGGAAAAATAATCTCTCCTACAAAAGATAAATCAGCATCAAAGGCTTCAGATCTAAATGATTTATTAATAGTACCAAGTGCTCAAAGTTATCCAATTTATGCAATAGAGAAATCCAAATTAGATATTTACACTAAAACTGAAGAAAATCTTATAAATATTGAAGAAAATTCGATATCTTCAGATTGGAGTGAAACTAAAGATTCTATTATAAAAATTTTAAAACAGAATGAAGGTGTTCCCCAAAAGATTATGGTTTTGGGGATTAGCAGTGGAAAAACTACGTTCATTAAGTATTTAGCGAATAACTTCTTGAAAGAAGGATTGAAAGGAGGTTATCTTGATTCTGATCTGGGACAACAAATTATATATATCCCAACTACAATAAACATCGGCTCCATCGATGATTATATTGTTTCGAGTGAGAATATTAATTCTGAGAAAACTGTTTTTATTGGTGCTACTTTTCCGAAAGGGGATTATAAATTCATTGTATCACTTTCATGTAGAAATTTAATTGATGAGTATATTACAAAAAACAAGCCAATTGATTTTGTTTTAATTGATACCGATGGATGGATTAAAACTGAAGCAGGGATACTTTATAAAAATTTTTTCATTAATGCTGTTGATCCAGACGTAATGATAATTTTTCAGGATGAAACTGTCGAGGAACTTAAGACAATAGAACAGGCTTCTTCAAGTACTAGAAAAGATAGGAAAATTTTCTCAATAAAAGAAAAAAATAAATATTTCTATGAAAAAGACAAAGATGAGAGACGATTTTTACGTCAAAGTCAATTTTCTAAGAAATTTGAGGAATTTAGAAAAATTTCGATTACCCTAGATGGTATTAAATTCATAAAATCAGAATATGACAAGGAGAATGATCAAATTTTTGAAAAAGAGTTAGACATTTATGAACTTGTTAATCTTCCTTACCATTATGTAATAATTGGTTTAATGACTGAAAAATCTGAATTAATCGAGATAGGTCTTCTTTTCACAATAAATATTGAGAAGAATTATATTTTGCTATATTCAAATTTGAGTTATAAAGAACAACTTAAAGTAAAGAAAATCTTAGTTGGTTCTCTTAGATTAAGCATTAAAGGGAATCATCAAGGTTATCTATATCTTTAATTTTCTATTTTCTTATTGAATTGGTCTCTATTTTCAAACTTTAAATATGGTCAATAAGACTAATTTTTTTAAATTGTGATATAATTATATTTATTTATGGACGAGGATCTTCTCACAAAGTTCCTAAAACTAATGTCTTCAAAAATATCAGATTCAGATTTAGAATTAATTAATTTAGGAAAATCTTTAGGGTTAGATTTGGTATCATTCGCTGATTTAAGATCTTCACAAGAAGATACGTTTATAGATGGCGTAAGAGATAAAGCTTTAACAATGATGCAAATGACCGAGGATAATATATTAAACGATCCAGATTCGTTTTATGCTGGTAGCATTGATTTTATGGTATCGGATGAACCAGAAGGTAAAAAATTCTTCCTTTTGGAAACTAATGGAGGATCTCACCGAGGTCTTTCAATAATCACAAAAAAACAGCAATCTCTTTTGTATAGTGGCTATATAGAGGCTATAAACCAAGCTATATACCGAAATAGGCTTAATCTTAAAAAGATTTTTGTAATTATAGGAGTTCCTGTTAATGATGGATTAATACATGAAAAAGTAATAATGATAGAATATTTTAGAAAACATTTTAAAGCTAATGGGCATTCGGTTAAAATTTTTAATAAAGATAATTATGATAATAAATATAAAGCTGAAATTGTCTTTTTAATCGCTGATTATAAACAATTATCTAAATCTCTTTCATTTTCTAACAATTGGATTAAATATAAAGGAGAAGAGGTAAATGTATTAATTGGAGATGGTATAACAAGACGTTTTGATAATAAGAAATTTTTAAAATTAATTAAACAAGATTTCCGTAGGATAAAATCAATTTTAGTAAACCCTATTTTTAATGTTACTGATGATAAATCTCTAACATATTTAGCAAGCTATTTTGGTAAAGAATTACTTAAAAAATATAACTTAAAGTACTTATTGTTCACAAAAGCATTCAATGAGAATGAGTTAATTGAAAAATTGAAGCTTCTCATTAAGGAATATAAAAAATCATTCATTATTAAGCCTAGTGGAGGTTCTGGAGGAGCAGGAGTTATACCTGTTTCAAAAGATGAAAATCTACAAAACATTGAAAATTTAGTTGATAAAAGCAAGAAAGAATTTTATGCTAAATTTATGAAAAATCGAAACCCATTCCCATATACCATTCAAGAAATGGCTGATTTCTCCTTAATTAAATGGAAAGGAGGGAACCATACATTTGATTTAAGAATTTACTTAGCCCAAAAAGAAGGTAAAGTTATTCCTGTTGGAGGATTAGCAAGGATTGCACGAGAAGAATTTGTTAATAAAATAAACTTAAACAAAGAAGAATTTGTAGTTAATTTATCTGGTTATAATGGTCAAATTGAAGTTGAGCGCGGTATAGGATTTTCAAAAAAAAACTGTGGTTTATTAAACTTAACAAAAGAAGATTTTGCAAATATGTTCTGTATTGGTTGTGTTTTATTTGCAAGCATCACAAAAAATTATAATAAAATCATCAATTTCGCAGATTGGAAAAAAATAATTGTTTAATATGAACCTTGAAACACTAAAAGCATTATTAGATATTTCAAACCGAGAAAAATTGTATAAAAAAATTCTAGATGAATTAGAATTAATCAATAATTTTAACTTCACTAGTTATGAGACATATGGTAGTTCTAAAAACATTATCCCTGTCATTAAGATAGCTAATAATTCCAAATTGGCTGATTACAATCACGTAAAAATCTTTGTTGGTGCTCAACATAACGAATATAATGGATTATTTGGAATACTGAAATTTTTTAAATTAATACGAGAAAGTAATTTAGAGCTTAGTGAAGTAGTGAGGTCAGATCAGATCTTAATTTTTTTACCATTATTAAACCCTTATGGATTCAGAAATCCTAGTAATTCTAATAAATCTGGTTATTATCTCGAAGATGGTACAAATCTTAACAGGTTTTGGTGTAAAGCATTTATTCCGGATTATAACGATGAAAATTTAAATGTTACGAAATTACCGGAACAAGTCATTATTGTTAAACAAATATTACAAAAATATTGGGATAAAAAGACCACAAATTTATATATACTTGATTTCCATGAGACTTCGTTATTAAAACGCTTTCCAATTGAATTAAGTACTAATCTCAACCCTTTTTATAAGTTTGATCATTGGCTTAAGGAAGGCATCATCTTAAATATTATGAAATTGTATGATATTCCTTATTATCGGAAACCTTTGTTCTATAAATGCAGTCCTTCTGCTGATCATACCCACTTAAATTTAACTCATAAACAATTTAAGAGCGTTTTTGAAAAATTGTTAGAATATATGTCAAAAAATCAAGGAAAGGGTAAATTACCCTTTTATTTCTGCTATAATGATAAGAGTAAAAATTATTGCTTAAAATTAGCAAATACTGTGTATGATAATTTGAAAGAAAGATTATGGGAAACATATTTCCCTGCTTTTAATCATCATTTCATAAACCATGGATGTTTTGTTAATATGAGTAATTTAACTGCACGTCCGAATGTCTATTCTATGGAACTAGAGTCTCAGAAACACTTTTTTAATATATTTGAAGAAATTGATGAATCATATATGGATCCTAAATACTTCGAAAAAAAACTTAATCTTATTAATGTTAGTATAGAATTGGCTCTTGAAGCTATAAAAGTTATGATTAATTTATATTAGTTCCTTGATTTCCTGACTTTAGGAAATTAAGACAAGCTCCCACTAGTATACATTCGTTTTTTTTCTGTGAATGTCCTCCTTTCTTTAATATAACCAAATTTTTCTTAGGGGATTCTAATATCAACCTATTCTCTTTAAAATTTTTAAACTTTATAATTCTGTCATTTTTACAATGTATTAGCATAATCTTCTTAGAGAAAAGATTCCAATCTTCTAAACTCAACTCATCTTTCAATTTTTTTAGGGATAGATATGGTGATAACTGGATATTTTCTTCGATACTTGGAAATAATTTCACCCCCTTAATTATATAACTTAACAAAATGACGGGATTGTACTTATGGATATTTTGCTTGTAGTGAGAGATTGATGATATCGCTATTATTTTGTCAATTTCTCTATTTATAGAACCTGCAGATAAAACTGTTATTGCCCCTATGCTAAATCCAATACAATATATTTTTTTATTTGAAAATTCTTCATGGTATTTTACCCATTCAATTATATATCTAAGATCTTCAATTCTTTTTAGAAAATCACTTCTTTTTCCTGTTTTTTTTGATTTTCCTGTACCTCTAGCATCGTAAGCTAAAACAACATACCCTTGATAGGCGAATGGAAGATATAAATATTGAAGTGTCTCTTTTGTATCAGAAAAACCATGGCAAATAATAATAATAGAATTTTTCATAGCGATTTTAGATTCATCCCGATTTCTTATTAGGTTTGCAGATAATGATCCCTCAGAGACTTCTATGGATATTTTTGAAACATTTAGATCTTTGAGAGTAATATTTTTCCAACGATCAAACCAGAGATCTCTAAAAGACCAATATATCTCAAAAGGGACATAAATAATTAGAAATGTTGTAACAGACAAAGTAAAACATTTTGAGAATGCAGAAGTGTAACAGGGATTTCCAAATGAAACGTTCACTTCCCAAATATACCAACTTATTAGAATATCAATAATTATTAATATTATACGTTTTAATATACTTGAAAGCAAGTTATTCCCTAAAAAACTATAATCTCACGCAGTTTAGTTTATATATTAACAAAAAAATAAAAAATAAAAATTATGGCTTTTTTGGTTTTGGACATCCATAATCATGAGCAATTTTACAATCTGGTTTGCTCCTCAGACCAGGGCAAGGTTTACATTTGACATCTCGTAACATCTTTACAACATCATCAACTTCCATGCCAAATTCTTCCTCTTCCGTTTCCTCCTCAATCATGTCATCATTATCAGGGATTTCATAAATGAGATCTTCTTCTAAATCATCTTTCCAATCATCTAGATCAATTACTTCATCGCCATCTTCATCTACTTTCCCACTTGGAAGTTCAAAATCTTCTTCATCAACTGGCACACTCTTTTTTTTAGCCATATCTCTCACTTAAAATTTTAGTTGATTTTTACTTGTTTTTAGTTTTATAATATAATTTTTGCTAAAATTTAATTTTAATTCGATTTTGTATAAAGGGAAATAATATTAGATTTATTATTTATCTGAAATAAGGTTTTAATATTTTATCAACTTGGTTTAATAATTCTTTATTACCAGCAAACTGTGAATAAAATTTGATAATTTCTCCCACAATAGATTCTAATTCATCTAAGGAGTAAAGTCTATAATTCTTAACTTGGAAATAAGGCATCCAAAATTTTGGTGGGATTTGTATAAAGTTTCTATTTAAATTCAATAAGTCTCTTAGAATTTTATAGTCTAAATTATACTTCAAATATAATTCATCTAAATATAGCAATTTTACTAAAGAATCGCTTAACTTGGTAAAGAAAATAAGATAAGAATTTAATTCTTGAAAATATTTTTTCTTGAATTTCACTAAATCAATACTTTTTGCCACTTTGAAACTAGATGAGTTAAGATCATATTTTAATTGTGAAAGAAATTGAAGAATTTTCCCCAATTGTGATAGTAAATCAGGAAATTCTTTAGGCATGGGTAGTCTTTTAATAAAGCTGCCGTTGCATCTTAGATACCCTCCAGCCATATGTAATGTGCTGAATAATGACTTAAAGACGGAATCCATAAATTGGGAATTTAATATTGTCAAAAGAATGAATAGCTGGTTGGTGTTTAATGAGGGAATTTTGATAAAATAAAGCCCGGTAACATTAGTGAATGCTCCTGGATCATAATAAAATGTTAATTCTTTCGCAATTTCTCTAAAAATAAGTTTTTCGCTATCAAGATCACTCCATCTATGTTTAAAATTGGGATTATATTTAAAATATGATATTTTGAGGTCTTTCCCCATAATTTTTATTCTTTTATCAAAAATAACATGATATTTTTTAATATTTCCGGTTCCGATTAATAGCAAATCATTTTCAGATTGAGGTTTATCACTGATGTTGTCATAATGTCTGTTATATCCTAAGAACCCAAATGGACGATATATAATTTTCAAATCTTTGAAGGTCTTAGCAAAGGATTCAAAGTTTTTAAATAAGTAGGTTAATAACTCAATATTCCCTGAGAGCGGAATTACTCTTGAGGGAAGATAATTAATTAAACCTTGATTAAATTTTTTTGTTTCAATTCCATTATTATTGGTTAAATCAGTCATATTTTTGAATGATTTAATTGAAATTTCCCTAATTTTACTTGTATTCACTTTTTTCAAAGATAAAATTATAGGGTAAGTAGCTGCGTTTTGAAATATAGGGAGAGATGAAATGTTTATGATTTCTTGTATTTCAGATTCATTTAATAACAATGATCTGATTTTAATACCATAATCGGCAGATAAGAATTTATTCGGTAAAATAAGTGAGAGATATCCATTGATATCTAATAACTCTAAAGATCTCTCAATAAAGAGTATAGAAAGATCAAATAAACGATAAGCTGTTCTATATCTTTTAATCAGTTTTTTTTTAAAATCTAGATCCTTAATTTTTTTATTTTCTACATATGGAGGATTTCCAATAATTATGTCGAATTTATCAGAACTAAATTCTAAGAGAAAATCCAAATTGTAAATATTAAATTTAAGATTTGATTTTTCAATAATTTGGTTAATTTCAGTGAATCTTAAACTCTTAAAGTCGTTGAAAGTGTTAGATAAATACCATTTAATTAAACGGAGCTTGGAAATTATAATAGCAGCCTCATCGATTTCAATTGCATATATATTATTCTTGATTATTTTTTTTTTAATGTCAATGGAAGATAACTCAGGGCTCAAAATCTTATAAATTTTAAATAATATTTCTGCTATAGATAGTAAAAATCTCCCAGAGCCACAAGAAGGATCTAAAATCTTTAGATTTTTAATAATTTTAAGTAAATTAATTTTAATTTCTTGATTTCTACTGATTAAACAAGATAAATCATCTAAATCTAAGGTTAAATCGTAGATTTTTATAAAATTTGTGAATTCATGAAAATAGCTTCGAAATATATTTGAAACCATATAATCTACGACTTGATTTGGGGTATAAATAATTCCAAGATTACGATTTTCATTTTTTTTAAGCAATTTTTGATTTTCAAAGTTCTCAATTTCCTCTTCAATCAGATTTATTATCTTTTGAGCCGGCATATCATCAAATAGTTATTTAAGTTTCATTTTATAATTCTTTATTTATAAAAATGCTAAAAAATATATTAAAAATAATAGAACTAATTAAAATAATTAAAATATACAATTTAAATAAATTTCAATTTGATAGAAAATTCACTTCTGCTTGATCTAATTAAGAATCCTCAAATAATCCCTAAATTAGAATTTGATAAAATTTCAATAATTTTAAATACAGTCAAGGAAATATTTGAGGAGGAAAATCTACTTTTAGAGCTCAATGTCAAAAATGAAACAGATTTAATATACATAATAGGAGATATTCATGGTAACTTAGAAACTTTGATGGAATTAATCAAAATCATAAATAGGGATAACCCTAATTTGGTTATATTTTTAGGAGATATTGTTGACCGTGGCCCAAAGCAATTAGAATGTCTAGTTATAATTTTCGCCTTGAAAATTCTCTTCCCTTTAAAATATTATATAATAAGAGGAAATCATGAAACTCTTGAAATAAATCAATATTATGGTTTTTTTCAAGATTTCCTTCTAAGATTCAAAGATCAAAGTAAGTTCATTGAAATCGTAAATGTTTATAACACTCTCCCTATATGTGTATTAATTAATGAAGCAATTTTATGTTTACATGGAGGAATTCCACAAGATCTTGAAATTCTAAGGAAATTAAAAGGTTATAAGTGTAAAGATTTTAGTCCTGTTTTTAAATCTAATGCTGAAAGTATATATCAAATAATATGGAATGACCCTAAATCGGAGTTACAAGGTTTTTCCGACAGTTTTCGAGGGCCAGGTATCAAATTTTTTGGAAATGATGCTTTTGAGATGTTTATGCAACATAATAATCTTAAGTATATTATAAGAGCCCATGAATGTTTTACTGAAGGATATAGATGGTTCTTTAATAAGAGATTATTATCAATATTTTCATCAGCAAATTATAGAGGAAGTTATTCTCCAAATCCAGCGTCTTATACTATCATCAAAAATAATGAAATAATACCAAAACTCTTAAAGATGTAGCACTCATTTGAGAAAATAGTTTGAAATTAAAGGAATACTCAATATTCTCAAGAGTTAATAATAAACTGATTAGTAGCCTATGTAAGTTGAGAAGCATCTGGTTTTATAAATAAGAGATTGTTACCTCGGATGAATATCTCGTTGTATTTAGCTACAGGGAGATTATCAATCATTTCAGTAGCGTCTTGAAGAATCATGTTCATATAAGCGTCGATCTCTCTTAATAACCCTTTATATTCAGTCCCATCCTTTAATCTAAGCAAGATGATTGACCCTTGGCTATTCTGCAAGATTTGTAAAGGATTTTTAGATCTCTGTTGATTATTATTTCTACTTGACATTTTTAATTCTTATATTAGAAAATTATTATTATATTTATAGAAAAGATAATTTAAAGATGGAATTTTTTGAATTAAAACCTTACGACATTAAAAAAAACAATATAAAATTAGGTTAGGTGTCAACTTGGAAGAGAACTCTAAAAATCATAATAAAAAGAAAAAAATTATAAAGGATTATAATAAGACGGCACATTTTTATGATAAAAGATATAATCGTATACAACAGGAAAAATATGAAATTTTAACAAAGAATTACAGAATTAATGGTAAACAAATTTTAGATTTAGGTTGTGGGACAGGATTATTATTTGAATACTTAACCAAAGGTTTAACTCATAAAAAAGATATAACATTTAATTATGTGGGAGTAGACATTTCCTGGAAAATGTTAATAGAATTCAAATCTAAACTTATAAATTATAGTAATTTTCCTGTACATGTTATATTATCCGATATTGATTTTCTACCTCTTAGAAACAGTTTATTTTTATCAATATTTGCCCTTACTTCTTTGCAAAATTTACCACACATCAATGATGTGTTTAGCGAATTGATTAGAGTTAGTAAAAATAATAGTGAGCTTAAATTATCAATATTGAAGAAGAAATTAGATATAGAATCACTCCAAAGCCTATTTAAAAATCAGATCAAAGACCTGACCATTACAAATAAAGAAAATTTGGAGGATATTATGATTGATGGAAAGATCTCGAAAAATTAAAGATATTTTTAAGACTAATTATAAAAAGAATTAAGGATTTCTGGTACATTACTTTCTATTCTATATTTTTTGTTAAAATAATTACATATATTTTCAATATCCCTTTCTAAGAGTGATTTTGCATTAGGATGATCAGTTCTAACCCATTGTAACCAATCAATTAATAAAATGTTTCCTTTTTCGTCCAAAACAACATTAAACTCACCCAAGTCTCCGTGTATCATTTTTGCTTTTTTATATATTACCATATATTGTTTAATAATCCTGTTGAATATTTTGAGAGGTTTTCTTATATCTTTATAATAAACTAATTCTTTTCCTCTCAAATAGGACATTATAATTATGTGTCTATTATATCCTATTGGTTTAGGAGTATTTAATTTAAGAAAATATATTTTTTCAAGAGCTTCATATTCTTTTTTTGCTGCTAATCTATTTACATAAAGCCAAGAAAGATGCCCTCTATCTCCAATAATATCTCTTAGTTGTTTTATACTCTTAAAGCTTGTTCTCCCCATTCGATAAAATTTAGCGGCAAAAATATTTTCATTATCATCCATGCAACTATATACATCCGATTCTTTACCTTTGCCTATTAGAGGTCCTAATTGACTTATGATATTTTTTTCTACTAGAGCATGCAACGCCAGTAAATCATATGCCTTAGAATTCAGTGTGTAGGCAATTTCATGTTTAGAAGCATCTCTAATAATTAAGTCTAGTTTATGAACTTTTTTTAAGCGGAAAAGTGTCTCTTCGATCTTGTAACGTGAGTAGAATTTAATATTATTTAAAGTAACAAATTCTGATCTTTTCATCCCAATTTCAATCGCCATGAGGATTCGAAGATCCTCCTTTTCAAGTTTAGTAAGTAGATTTGCTACGTGCACACTTATATCAGCTAAAATATGAATTTTCGATAAGTTTTGAAAAAAGATATCATTTTATATATATTTGGAATTTCAAAAATCAAGAGAGCTGTTAAATTCAACATTAAAAAAATAAAAATATCTCTTGGTAATATAAAATAAGTTGTAGATGTTGAGCCTTCTTGAAATAAAAATAAAAATACGCCTTGATTTAGGTAAATAACCATTCCCATTGATATTATAATGCTATTTATTGAAAATATGATAACTTGATTTTCATATTCGATAATACCAATTAAAATATTAATAGTGAAGAATATTAGGGTGACTAAAGTGATTATTTTTGAAATGTTGATCCAACTCTCATAACTTATATTACTTACTTCAAAATTTCCTAAAATTCTTGGCCAAAACAAAGATGTACCCAAATTTAGAAATGAGAGTATGGGCAATATTACAGTAATTATGATTGAAATACTGTAAATCCTTATTGTTGTAAATCTACTAAACTTCAATTTCATCCTTTTTCCTGAGTCCTTAGAATCTAAAAAGGAGTTAAATTTGTTTTGAATTTGTATAGGAAAATTCTTCTTAGACATTACTAACTGAATATTCAAATCTGGATAATTTCCAACCAACAGCTTAAGCTTTTTATATGCTTGTCTAAATTTCTTTTTTTTGCTTTTAGGGCCATTCCAAAGATATAAAATTACGTTTTCTTCATCCAAAATTGCACATATATCTTGAGATAGTATACGTTGCTCTTCCTCGATCCAATGAGATTTGGATTCATCAAATATGAATGTTCTTAGCATCTAATATCTACTTAACTTAACTAAATTTAGCTTTTATTTTTTTCTATAATCTTAGTATAAGTAAAATGAAAATTAAAAATAAATTGAATTTAAGCAAGTATTTTGTAAAATATATAATTATTGTTTATCTAATCTTTCTTTGATATCATCCCACATTTTCGAAATATATTCTTCATATATCTTAACTGTGGCATCATTAATAGACTTAAATCTTTTTTGCATTTTCAAGTACTCATTTATTGGCTTTCGTTTAGAGTCGTCTAAATATCTATTGCTAGGTTTCGATAGTTTAAATTTACCATCAACAACTTCATAAAGAGGCCAAAATCCTGTTTCATTTGCTAATCTACCAATCAATATTGTATCTTTTGGATCATATCCCCATCCAGGAGGACAGGGTGATAATATGTGGAAATATTTGGGACCAACAATTGTTTTTGCTCTTTTAAATTTTTCATATAAATCAAGAGGGTAAGCAGCATTAGCAGTAGCAACATATGGAATATCATGTGCTTCTAATATCTTTGGCATATTTTTTTTGTTAACTTTCTTTCCTTCCGGAGTAGTTGTTGTTCGAACACCTAGCGGAGTTGAGCCACTTCTCTGAACACCTGTATTCATATATGCTTCATTATCATAACATGCATAAATGAAGTTAGTTCCTCTTTCTGCTGCACCGCTTAAAGCTTGTACTCCAATATCTGTTGTTCCACCATCTCCAGCAAAAGCTAGAACTGTAATTTCATCGGCTAAACCTTTATCCTCTAAAGATGCTAATATTCCAGATGCTGAAGCTCCTGTTGTGGCAAAGGGTGTATGATAAACTGATATTTTTGTGGAACAAAAACCTTGCATTCCATGTAATACAGTTAAGCATGATGCTGGTACTGTTATTATTGTTTTAGCTCCTAGTGCTTTAAGAGCAATTCTGTAGATCAATGCCATTCCACATCCTGCACAAGCGCGAGTTCCTGGATAAATAAATTCCTCTTCAGGAAGATCCATTACATTTACCATTTTTATTTTTCACCCACTTTTAAAATATGTTGATTCATCATAATCTTTTAATTCCTCTAGTCTTAAACCTAAGAAATCAGTTTTATTGGTAAATATTCCTTTACTGAATTCATCTAAAGCTTTATGAACTCCTGTTATAATATGTTCAGTTTTTACATCTCTACCCCCTAATCCCACAATAAAGCCTTTAATGTTTGGTCCGTTTTTTAAGCCATAAAGTGCAGCTTTTAATTCATAAGATAGGACACCTTCATAACCATATCCAATATCCCTGTCAAAAACAATGACGTTCGCTTTATCTCTGAAAAATTCTTTCATTTCTTCATATGGGTATGGTCTAAATAATTTAAGGCTTAAGATTCCAATCTTCAAGCCTTCTGCTCTTAATTTTTTGATTGCAACTCTAGCTTGAGATGCGACTGATCCCATTGCAAAAATAATAGTATCAGCATCTTTAGTTTGCACTTCTTTATATATTCCATTCCCGTAGGATCTTCCAAATTTGGCAGCAAACTCATCATGAACTTCCTTTATTATATCAATTGAATTTTCCAATGATCTTTGTAGTGCATATCTATATTCATAATAACCAGGAGCAATTCCTTCTGCTCTTTTAACGATATGAGGCGTTGTAACAGGGTCTATACCCTTTACTTGAGAAATATCAGATAAATTGATATGATGGTTTAAAGGAGGTAGAAATTGGTCAATACTATCTTGATTTTCTAATTTAACTGGCATCATAGTGTGGCTTAGTATGTATCCATCATACGCTACAATAGCTGGGAGAAATACACGTGGATCTTCAGCAATTTTAAATGCTTGAAGATTTGTATCATATATTTCCTGGTTATTCTCACACATAAACTGAATCCAGCCAACATCTCTTATTGTTATAAAATCAGAATGATCTGTCCAAACTGACCAAGGAGCTCCCAGTGATCTTGTTGCGAGATTAATGATAATTGGTAATCTATTACCCGCAGCCCAGGGTAGTAGTTCATACATAAGTTCTAAACCATGAGCAGATGTTGCAGTACCGACTCTAGAACCAGTTGCAGAAGCAGCACAACATACCGCTAATGCTGAATGCTCAGATTCAACTTTAACAAATCGAGCTTTCAATTTTCCTTCTGCTATAAATTCAGCAATTTTTTCAACCACAGGACTTTGAGGGGTAATGGGATAAGCTGATACTACACCTACTTTTGCTTGCCTAAAAGCATGTGCTGCAGCATGATTTCCAGTCAAAATCATAACATTTTCCCTTATATCAGCTTTTTTCAACTCAGTTTCTGTCATTCAAGCTTCACATCCTCCATTTTAATTGCATTTACTGGACATTCTTCCATACAAATTCCACAACCTTTGCAATGCACTAAATCGATTTCCGGGGGAATGGTTCTTGTCACTACAGCTTCAGGACAATAGAGCCAGCAATTAAAACAACTAGACTTACCAGTTTTAACTGGTATACATATATTTAAGTCAACAATTGGTTTTTTTGGACTCCATGTTCCTGTTTTACCTGCTTCGCCTATTACAGGTTTTTGAACTGAACCTAATATTTTCTGATAGTCTTTTTTTGAGTTAGTCATTTATACATCAAAAATAGTTATAAATCAGATTCTGTATGAAATCAAACGTAGGTAAGTTTTTAATTCTTACCATTTATAAAAATAAAAGAATAAAGCCATTTTCACTTAATTTGTTAAGAATCTTATTATTATTTTGAGCATAATTACACACATCTAAAGTTGGTGTCATTTTCTTTTTAAATTAAAATTAAATACTAAATATTTTATTAAACCTATAGGAAAAAGAGAAGTTTAGTCTATCATTTAGTTCTATTTTTCTTATAATAATTTAAAAAATAACAGGTTAAGGTTGAGATTGGAGTTTACTAAGGATAGATTCTTACTGATAATTGAGAACATATATGAGGGTTATTTCGAAGTTGATTTAAAGGGTACTTTCACCTTTTTTAATGAATCACTACGCAAGCTCACAGGATATTCAAGAGAAGAATTACTAGGATTATCCTATAAGCATATTGCTGATGAACAAAACGTTAAGAAAATATTTGAAGGTTTTAATTCTGTATATAGAACTGGTATACCGTTAAAAGATCTCGAATATCAATTTAAAAATAAAACTGGTGATAAGGTAATTGGTGAAACATCTATTTATTTAAAATATGATTCAAAAGGGGATAAAATTGGTTTTTATGGATTATTTCGTGATATAACTAAGAAAAAAGAAGAAGAAGAATTGTTTAGAAAAGAAACGGAGCAACTAATTAGTTTAAGAACAAGAGAATTAAAAGAATCAGAAGAGAAGTTCCATCAATTATTCAATAAAGCGCCATATCCTATTGGATTATTCGATCTGAAGGGAAATTTAATCGATTGTAATTCTGCTACAAATATTCTATTATCTAC